>JAYTMW010000126.1:0-7170 GCA_043728105.1 Saprospiraceae bacterium
TTGGCTGTACGACAACGGGTGGTACGGGATTTTCTTTTGTGCCGCAGCCGACCAAAGAAACGATTGCTAAAAGTGCTGTTACTATATTTTTCATGCTTGCTTGTTTTTTAAACTCTTGGAGGGTTTCAAACCCTCCAAGAGTTATTATTTTAAACAGGTATCAACGTAAAACGCCAAACCCCTGCACCATAATTGATGTAAATAACCATTTTATTTGCCGTCAATTCTTTAATCGTGTACATCGTAGTAGCTTGTGGCACGGATGCCAAAATGCCATTACCTGCTTTATACAAACCGATGTACGCACCCAAACCAATGAGTTTTATATCCGTCAAAGTAATTGCAAATTTTCTATCGCCCGTATCGCCCCAAGCCTTGTAAGCGGCGGGTAAAGCCGAAGTCGGATGGCAACCAATGGTCAAACCCAACCCTCCTGGAAAAATAGTACCGTTTTCATCATCGGCCCAAATATCACCTTTGTTATCCACCTTGAATGTACCATCGGCACTGAACACATATTCGTCGTTATACATACACGGGCGTTTCGCCACGTCAGCCGCTGGAATACCCCACCAAGTGGTCGCAAAAGACGCATCTGGGCCTACCCAAATTGACGCTTCTTCGGGGGCTAATTTCCACCTTTTTGTGCCACAATTGGTTAATAATTTGATATTGCCCGTGCAAGCCGAAGCATCATCTTGGGCTACCACGATGTCTTTGGTCAAAGTACCCATGCCGCCTTTTCCGAAGGCATTTAAAGTCACTTTATACGTGCCTTTGCGTGGATAAACAGCGAGTACAACATTACTATCCGCCGTTGTACCGTCTCCCAAATCCCATTTTTGTTGGAACGTGCCAACGGATTTGTTCGTCAAGGTGAACTTGTTGGCACTTGCCGTTGGCGTGATGTCGAAAGCCGCTACGGGTGCTGCACCGATGTCTAATGTGGCATCTACTTGTGGTTTACACGCCGCTAATGTGAGGAGTGCAAAGGCAAAAAAGTATTGTATTGATTGTATCTTTTTCATTTTAATTTTTTTAATCGTTATGTGTACGTGTATGTCTTAGAGTTGACAACTTTTTAAAAGTTGTCAACTCTGGAAGTGTAATCAATACCCTTGATTTTGTTTGAAATTGCCTTGCATAATATCAATTTCGCTTTGCGGAATTGGTAGTAATTCATGCTTGTTTGCTTTATAGCCTTGCGCTGCCAAAACCGTTGCCGCTTTTCCTGTGCGCATCAAATCCCAAAAACGGAGACCTTCGGTGGCGAGTTCGAGACGGCGTTCAGTATAAATATCTTCCAATAAAGTGGAGCCCGTTGAAGTCTTTGCGGACAGGGCTACACGGGTACGCACACGATTCAAATACGTTTGCGCTTTGCCATCGTTGCCACTTCTGTTGAAACATTCAGCCGCCATCAACAAGACATCCGCCAAGCGAATTTCTTTGGTATTGTAACCCCAGTTCAAGGCAGGTTCGCCCGATGTGGCTTTGAAAGCCGCCAATGGAGCGTATTTTTTGATAAAATAATCGGTATTTTGATAGCCCGCCGTGTAAGAAGCACCGGCCGCTTTGAGGGCTTTACCGTCAATGATGGTTTCCGCAAAACGAGGGTCGGTTTTCATAAAATTGACCAAATCCAATGAGATAGGGCAGAAGCTCCAACCGTTGGCGTAGATCGAACCTGTACTTGTGAAATCACGCATACCACAAAACTGCACGTCTTTGTTGCCTTCGTTGCCGTCAATACCTTTTCCGTCTCCGTTTGTGTTATAATCGCCTTTGCGGTTGCTTGAATGGTGGATTTCAAAAATAGATTCTTTACCAAATTTATTATCGGGTTTGAAAATATCCCCAAAGTTTTTTTCCAACGCATAATTGTTTGACGTGATGACTTCTTCAAATAAAGTCGCCGCCTCACCCATCCGTGCGTTGTTGTTTTGAAATAAAATAGCCTTAGCCAAAAGTGCTTTTGCCGCCCCTTTTGTCACCCGACCCAATTCATCGGCGGGCAAACTTTCAGGCAGTTGTGGCGTGGCAAGGGCTTCTTTTAAATCCTTTTCAATTTGCGCATAAATAGCCGTGGCGTTTGTTTGCGTTTGTTTATAAATCGCATCCGCACTCGGCGTAGCCGTGATTAAAGGCACGTTACCAAACCAACGCACTAAGTCGAAATAGAAATACGCTCTCAAAAATTTAGCTTCGGCAATGTACCGTGCTTTTTTCTCCGCCGTAAGACCTGCCACCGCACCTTCTGATTTTTCAATCACCAAATTACTGCGGTAAATACCGATGTAATTTTTTGACCACAAACCCGCTTGTGGGCCTAAGTTGGCATCCATCGCAAATTTGTCATAAGCTACCCAAGCGGGTTGGTCGGATGCGTCCGAGCCACCTGCGTGAGTGTCGTCGCTTGCGGCATTGAGCAAACCCATTTTCATCGTCCAACCAGTCGAAAAGCCCAATGGGTCATAAGCGGCTGTTAGGCCTTGAAACAACTCTGCTTCGGTTTTGTAGAAATTGCTTTCTAAGACCGTGCCGAGTGGTTTGAGGTCAATGATGTCTTTTGAACAAGACATGGTGCCGATGATTGTGGCTATAAGGATATATTTTTTCATTTTCAACGCTAATTTTTAATTAAACACCTTTTATTTTTAATTAAACACCTTTTATTTTTATTTAACACATAGGCACATAGGACACATAGATTTGTATAAAGTATTGATTACTAAGTGTTTATAAAAAAAACTATGTGTCCTATGTGCCTATGTGTTAAATAAAAAAAAATTAAAATCCTGCACTCAAACCAAACATAAAGGAGCGTGCTTGTGGATAAAAACCTCTATCAATACCGAAACTGCCACCACCAATTTCTGGGTCAAAACCCGTGTATTTTGTAAGTGTTGCCAAGTTGTTACCCGACACATAAACCCGCACTCTTGTTAAACCTACTTTTTCCAAAATACTGAGGGGTAGCGTGTAACCAACTTGCAGCGTTTTGACTTTAAAATATGAGCCATCTTCTACATAAAAATCAGAGCTGCGGCTAAAATTTTTATTCGGATCATCCATCGAAAGACGTGGATAAGTGTTAGATGTGCCTTCGCCCGTCCAACGTCCGAGGGCATCGGCGGTCATGTTTGCCATGCCTAAATCAAAACGACGAGTGGCTTTAAAAATTTGATTGCCACTAACACCTTGACCAAATAACAAGACATCAAAACCCATAAAAGCTGCACTCAAATTAAAACCATACGTCAAAGTTGGATTTGGGTCGCCAATTTTCGTGCGGTCGTTAGCATCAATAATGCCGTTGCCGTCTAAATCCACGAAACGGAAATCACCTGCTCTGGCATTGGGCTGAATGACGGCCCCATCTTTACTTTTGTAAGCACTCACTTCACCCGCATTTTGGAAAATACCTTGCGTTTGATACCCATAAAAATATCCAAAAGCCTCACCAACTTTGGTGCGGGTAATTTCTAAGTTTTGAGGGCTGAACGTTTGACCAGGCAGAAACTTTTTATCGGGGCCCAAATCTGTAATTTCGTTTTTGATAAACGAAATATTACCCGATAAATTAATGGAAGCATTCCTACTAAAATTTTTAGTATAGCCCAATTCTAATTCAACACCCTTATTGTTCAAACTTGCAATATTGCCCACGGGGCCTTGATTGCCAACCCAATCAGGTACTTTAATATCTAACAACATATCAGTCGTCTTTTTCTGAAAAACATCTAATGTAACCGATAGATTCTTAAATAGTTTTGCATCGAAGCCAAAGTTTGTTTGCGTGGTTTGTTCCCATCTCAAATCGGGATTGGCAATAGCGTTTGGACTGATACCATTATACAATTTATCGCCCGTACCAAACGTGTAAGTGCGTCCACCGCCCACCGTCGAAACGTAGCGGAAATCACCAATATTATCACTGCCATTGACACCCCACGAGGCACGAATTTTTAAGAAATTAATAGCTTTATTTCCTTTCAAAAAACCTTCTTCCGAAAGTACCCAACCCGCTGAAACAGAAGGGAAAGTACCAAAGCGATAGTTAGGGCCAAAACGAGGAGAGCCATCGTAACGCATCAAAGCCGTTAACAAATACTTTCCTGCGTAATCATAATTGATTCTACCAAAATAAGATAAAGTAGCACCTTGATATTCGTAACCACCAAAATTTTGATCGGCTTGCACGGAAGAATAATTGAGTGAAGCATCTTTTATATTCGTTACAGGCATGTTTTGCACGCTACCCGTTACGTTTTCACCACGATTTTTATTCGCTTCTTGACCCACAAGAGCCGAGAAACTGTGCTGCTTTATCGTCGTGCCATACGTCACAATATTATTCCAAACCCAATTCAAACCACGACTTTGATTGCGGCTGTACGATGTTACATCCGCCCGATTAGGTGCATTGAGGTAGTGGATAGGTCTGAAACCTTCGCCACCAAAAAATGCCAAATCTGCGCCAAAAGTCGTGCGGAATTTCAAACCTTTAAGCGGCTCAATTTCCACAAAAGCATTGGCAACAATTTTATCGGCATATCCCGAACCTTGATTCACGGCAGTTGCCGCCACGGGATTGAGGATTTCAGAACCCACATATTTAGAAATACCGTAAGGCTGACCTTCTTCATTTCTAACTACCGCAAAATTTTTGAAAATATTACTGCTCAATACTGAGGGGTCAGTTTCAATCAACGGCGTAATCGGATCCATGTTCATTGCCCGACTTAATACACCACCGTATTCACTATTGGTTGAAGAACCTTTTGAAGCCACACGGGTATAACCTGTGGTTGTGCCAATGCTGATATATTTATTGAGAGTATGATTTGAGTTCAAACGAACCGTATAACGCTCCCACGCAGATTGCGCCGAAGCGACAATACCCGTTTGATTGTAATAACCAAAAGAGGCATAATATTTTGATTTATCGTTGCCGACCGAAATGCCCAATTCATGGTTTTGAATGGGCGCAGCTTTGTTAAAAACAGCCTCTTGCCAATCCGTTCCAACGCCAAATACTGAGGGGTCTTTGAAAAGTACCTCACCTTTTGCGGCTACCGATGATTCGTTCATCAAAGTAGCATATTGCGTGGCATTGAGCAACGCCAACTTACGGGCAGGGGCTTGTTGACCCACATACATATTATACGTGACGGCTACTTTGCCCGCCTTACCTTGTTTTGTCGTGACAATGATAACACCTGCCGCCGACCTTGCACCATAAATGGCCGCCGAAGCTGCATCCTTCAAAACCTCAATGGATTCGACATCGTTTTGATTCAAATAATCAATGCCACCCGTTACAGGCACGCCATCCACGACATACAAAGGGTCGCTGCCATTGATTGAAGTCGTACCACGAATCCGTACCGTTGCGCCTTCGCCAGGCTGACCCGAACCTTGCGTGACCCGCACACCTGATGTCCGACCCGACAAGGCTTGCTCGATGCGTGGCACGGGCATATTGTCTAAATCAGAGCCTTTAATTTTTGCAATTGCGCCCGTCACAACCGCCTTTTTTTGCGTGCCGTAACCGACGACCACCAATTCTTCGAGCGTGGCTTCGGGTTTCAAGGCGATGTCCAACGTTTTGAGGTTATTCACCGCTACCTCTTGAGTTTTATAGCCCACATAAGAGACAATAAGAACGGCTCTACCGCTTGTGATAGGCATCGTGAATTTGCCGTCAATATCCGTGATAGTGCCGTTGTTTGTGCCTTTTTCAAGCACGGCGGCACCCACGAGAGGCTCTTCTCCATCCAAGACTGTTCCACTAACGGTATTCGTTTGCGCTATTATTCCACCTATACTCAATAGCATAAAAAGAAAAATGGAAAGCGTGTTTTTAATTTTTTTCATACTTAATTGCTGCTTAATATTTATATATTTGGTTATTATTCATTTGTTAGAGTTGGAGTGGAAAAGTACAAAAATACTGAGGGGAGTAGAACCCCTCAATAATCTAATAAACTAAGAATGTACTAATTGTAAATATGTATTCATACTAATTTTGTCTTGTAAAATAACTCTCCAAGGGTTTAAAACCCTTGCAAAGTTGTTATATTAATGCGTAACTACAATCTTTTCATTTTGCACAACCGAACCTACCCGTACACCTATTATATACATGCCCGCAGGAAAGTTTTTAGTAGAAATATCTTGCGATAAATCTGTTCCATTAGCCGCCACGGATTGCGTATAAACCGTTTGACCCGAAAGATTTGATAGCGTGATTTGGGTTGCGCCTTTCACATTTTCCGTTAAATTTAAGGTAACAGAAGCGTCAGATACTGAGGGGGTGACAGTGAACAAGTTTTTGGCAAACGTCACGTCATTTGTAGCAGTAGCTGTTTTATAAAAATAAATATTATCTAAAAAAGCCGTACCGCTACCAAAAGGGACACTCTCTAATTTGAACTGCCCAATACCTGTTTTTACGATAGTTGTATAAGAAGACAAAGGAATATCAAAACTATTCCAACCTGATAAAGTAGGTGTCAAAGTAACCGCTTGTTCGACTTGTGCCAACGGTGGAATATTGATTAAAAAGACTTTAAAAGAGGTCATGTTTGGTGTCCATAAATCAATGTGTAAAAAACCCATTGTGGTCACGTTAATCGGATTGGCAAACTGAACACCTTGATAATTAAAGTTTGCATATCTTTTAGTTGAATCACCTGCGATAACAACATCTGTAACGACCGTTGTTTGATTCCAATTTGGAAACCAATCCGTACCCGCAAGGTTTACATAAGGCTTGCTGAACAATGAAATCACGTTTGCCGCAAGGCGAGTAGGTGTCGGAGCTGCCGTTGTTGGCGCTGTAACTGCCGCTATGTTTACGGTCAAGGTTCCCGTTGCTGCCACAGCACCTAATTTTGCAGTGATAGCACTCGTGCCAACACTCACACCTGCACCAACACCCAAAGCATTGATAGTTGCTACGGCTGTGTTAGAACTTGTAAAAGTGAAATACGCCTTTGCAAGTGTTAATTTTGTAGCCACCGCATTAATCGGAAAAGTACATGACAAACCCGTTGCTGTAAACGCATCACCGATACCTTTCGAAATGGTTTCAGTAGCAATTGTGGCCGTTGGTGTGCCAACAACTGTGGCAGCCAAGTTTTCATATTGAATATTATCCAACCA
>JAYTMW010000127.1:0-6932 GCA_043728105.1 Saprospiraceae bacterium
TGATGAAGTGTTGAAAGTTGAAAGCGATTTTGCACAAACGAAAATCGTTAAACTGCCAACGAAACGGCACAAATTAGCAGCGACGATACAGGACGATACCAAGGACGATACAGCGAAAAAGAGCCGTCAAATTGGTTTTCAGAAACAGGACGATACTTTAAAAAAGACGGACGATACAGGGGTACATAACGATTTTCGTTCTACGGTGAATTTAAAGGACGATATTAAGACGATTATCGTTACAGGTGGCGACTTTGGTAAGTGTGAAAATTGCGGAAATGACTTCTTTCGTAACCATAAAAAACAGCGTTTTTGCTGCGAGGATTGCAGAAAAACGGCATGGTCAAATAAGACAGGTAAGACCTTAGACTTGTCTATAAAAAGTAAAGAAAGACGGAAGAAATAAACAGAAATCAATAACAGTGCAAAAATTTGAACTGTTATTGATTTCTTGAATTTTACAGCTTTTACGTGTCTTTTTTTTCAAAGTTAACTTTACTGAACTTTACAGCAAGTTATTAAACTTTAAAAAAATAAATATGAAAAAAGAAAAATTAGAATTGCCCGATGCCATTACAACACAAGAAGCCATAAAGATATTGGGTATATCTGCGGTCACTTTGCGTAAATATGTAGTGAATGGCTATTTGTCAAAATTTGGCATTAACGACACCCGAATAGTTCGCTATTCTCGAAATGAAGTAAATAAATTATTTACCTTAAAAAAGAATTTGCCCGATGTCAAAATCTAAAAAAACGTTTTGGAGTAGGTTGTTTGATTCATCAAACAACGTTCCAGATGATAAGGTAAAGCCACAAAATACAAGCCCAATAGCAAAACCACAGGCTATTCAGCAAAGTAAAAGCCCAATAGTAAAAAAATCATATTATTCACAACTTGCAAGCCCAACGGCACAGCAACAAAAACCTCAATCAATAATGAGTAAACCGTTTTCAGACCTTAAAAAATACTTAAATGAAAAGTATGAGTTTTGCCGTATTCGTGGTAAAAACCAAATTTATGTAAGAAAACCTAAGTCCGTCCTGCCGATTGTAGCGGGTTATGATTGGCTTGACTTAGAAGAAGATAAACTATTATGTGAACTTTTTGAACAAGGTTTTTCAGTTGATGCCAAAGTTTATTTAAGTGCTTTTTTGAATGGCTTAGATGAATATGGCAAGTATTCAACCTATAACGAAATCTATTTAGATAACTTTAAAAAATAAAAAAATATGTTAGGTGCAACACAGTACGAAATCCAAAAACAACGCCTCCAATCCATAGAAGCGTATAAAGCCAATTTACAGCGAATTGCCTTAGATTTAGAAATGGTTAATAAAAACCAATTTAACTATGGAAGTAGGGAACAATGGCATCAACAAGCCCAAATAAACAATTTGGAAAAAGAAAGAAGCGATAATGCAAGTAAACTGTTACGGGCTGAACAAGAAGTTGAAGAATTTAAGAAAGCAGAAGCCTATGATAAGGCGCACCGAGAAATCTTTGGAGATACTCAAAGGATTGCAGCAGTAGCAGAAGCCGCCCGTAAGCAGAAAGCTGAAGATAATCGGCAGTGGTTACACCGTTTTAATAGTGGAGAGGTTACATTAGAAGATACTATACGGCAAATCGTTAGACACATGTGAGGTTAACATCGTGTGAATGTTTAATACCAAATTCAATCTCGTTAAAACCGTCTTAGTAAGGAATCTTACCCGAAAAGACGGTTTTTTTCCCCTGCATATATCCCTCAAAAAGCCGATGAACAATTGTTTTAGTGGACAGGGAACGGCGGTATGTAATGCTTATCTTTATTTTTATTTTTACTACTTATTTTCACAAATAATTGATAATCAATATTTTAACTCATTTTTTGTTACCTTAAAATTAGAATACGTTTTGATGAAAAAATTCACTTTTTCAGACTATTTGGCAGCCTTAGAGCGCATTTTTAGACAAGATTCTATTGAAACAAGATTGAACGAAGTAATAGAATTGAAAGAACATCGAGCCACCGTAACCACGATGCAAAAACATCTGAAACAATACCAAGCCATCAAAAAGTTAATGGCAAATGGTATTGAGTCGAATTTCTGACATTATATTTTATCCAAAAATGTGGATAACTCCATATATAGGATAATGCAAATTGTTTTAAATTTGCGCTATAAAAACAAGAAAAGCCATCATTAATGAATGACAGCTTTTCGATATTTTAAAATATATAGCACCGAGTATTTTTTTCAGTTTGGCGACGGTCTAAAATACAAGGCGATTTTTTTACTTTTTTTGAGACAAATGATTGAAGCACAAATGTAAGGAAATCCTTAGTTACATAAACGAAATTATATGTAAAATGGTACATTTTTTTTCATTATCTCTTGAAGTACAAAGATATAAAACTTAGTTTAATAAAAAAACTAAGTACCCGCCTTTTTCGGTGCAATTAAAAAAAATTGCATCATGCAAAATTCACAAAGTATTAATTTAGAGCGTCTTAGAACGGACGTAAACACGCCACAGGCGTTACAAAATATCCTTTCCAACTTCACATGGAAACGGAACGGTAACGGCTATCGAGCAAAGCAACATGGTAGTTATTCTATTTACTGCAAAAGTGGTCAATGGCTTTTTGCTTCGCATAATGGCGACTATAAAGGCGGTGACGTGTTGGCAGTTGCTGGCGAAGTTCATAATTTAGACCTAAAAACAAAAGACGGTTTATTTGAAGCTGTAAAAATCGTTTGTCAAGCTGCAAACCTTGACTTTTCAAAGTATTGCACCGATGCCGAGCCGAGCGACTACACACCCATTGAGCGTACATCACAACCGATTGAAACAAAGGCATTTTTGCCCAATACTGGATACGAAGTAAGAAAGAACTTTGATTTTGAACTTGCAACGCCTGACAGTTACACCTACAAAGCAGCGCAAAAGTATTATGATAAAAAGAACGGTTCAAAAGTTATTGCTTTTCAATCAATTACGCATATTCCAACAGGAAAAAAGACGGTTTTCAATCATAAAAAAATAAGTATTGGATATTTTACAAATGGTTTTGCTGGAAACATTAAGGTTAAAATTATTGACCTTGAAACAAGCAAAAAGCAAATGTTCACCATTCAAAACGCTGGTAACTATGTTTTTGGATTGGGCGACCTGCCAACGGAAAACACCAAAGACTTTACTTTATTGTTTTGCGCTGGTGAAGACGACACCACAGCGATAAACAGCCATTTACAGCCGTTTGGGTTTTGTGCCTTGACATTTGGCAGCGAAAGCGCAACAATACCGAGCGACTACTTAACACACCTACAAACCAATTTCAAAGCCGTTTTTTGTTTGCTGGATAGCGACAAAACAGGCGTTAAAATGGCAATTCGCAACGCAACAGCAAACGGACTGCCATATATTGCCATAGGCGACCATTACCCCCCCTCAGTAAAAGACGTTTGCGACATTTATAAACAATTTGGACACAGCGAATTATTAAAGCTGGTAAAGGTTCAAACAACCATAAAGACAGCGCAAAAGACAGATTTAGAGCGTATTTCATACAATTTACACAGCGTTTTAAATCTCAATATCAATCAATATCTATCTGAAAAACTGCCATTACTAAAAAATTACGTCTCAATTTATCGGAAATTGCTTTTACAGTCACCAACGGACACAGGCAAAACGACTGCCATAGTTGAATTATCAAAAGACCCGAATTTTTACAAAGATTTGGGCATTGATAGCATTATTTTAGCCGTTCCAAGATTGTTTTTATGTGAACAATTGAAAGAAGTATTTGAGCAAAAGACAGGCGTTACCCCCTCAGTAATTGACGGTAAAGCATCAAATTTTGATGTTTCAGAAGCCTATCAAAGTAAAGTGATTATTTGCACTTATGACAGTTTAAAGAAGCTGGAAAGCCATTTGAAAGACTGCCTTTTAGTCATTGACGAATTGCATCTTTTGACAGACGACACGGCATTTAGAAGCGATGTTACGGCAAAGGTTTTTGACCTTATACCACAGGCAAAACGTGTTTTAGGATTGACGGCAACGCCAAATTTAGAAATGTGTATTGGTATGCAATTGAATGAAAAATATGTACCGAATGACATTAGAGAATCTTTGAATTTTACCCTTTGCAAAGTGTCTTTGACCAAAGAGCAAACCAAAAAACTGCAATTAAAAGCCTATTCAGAAAGCCGTATCAATGCCGTTACTGCCTACGCATCGAGCGCGGCACAAGGTAACAAAACAGCCATTTTGCTAAACGATGTCAAAGTTTTAGAGACCGTTTCAGAGGTTATAAACTCAAAATACGGCGAAGCCACAGCGACCATTTTAAGCAGCAAAAAAGCAGCGTACAACGTCGAAAACCCGACTTACAACGCCATCGTAAAAGGCGAAGCCGTACCGACTGAAAACCGTGTTTTTTTGGGTACAAACATTTTAACGGCTGGCATATCCTTAAATTTTGCCGTTGAAAATTTGGGTATATTTGGCAACCTTGACAGCCGTACAATGGCACAATTTGCGGCACGTCCAAGACTTCAAGGTGAAGTTAATAAAGCCTTGAATGTTAACCTATTCAAGACTATGACAAAAACCGAATTTGAGACGGTTTTAAACGATTTTGAGCAACGCAATATTGAGACACCCGAAAGCCTAAAAGACCAAAGAAACGCTATTGAATGGCTACAAAACGACATTCAAACAGCCGTTACACTTTGCGAAGTATTAAACAAACTACCTAACAAGTCCGACAAAATACGGCGCAAAACATTTGACGAATTGGGTTTTGTTTTCTACGATGAAAGCAGCGACCAATTTAAAACGAATCTCACATCTATACTTTTCAATCATAACCAACGTATTGAGCAACGCTTAACCATGTACGGCAAATTATGGAAAGCAAAGCAGTATGACCAAACATTTGAGATTTTGCCCCCTCAGTATGTAAACTTTGATATAAACCAACAGGCAACCGAAATTTTAAGCGACAAAAAAGAAGCTGCAAAAGAGAATAAGGCAAAAGCCTTTGAAATCTTCGCCGAAAATAAAAACGTTTGCCTTGAAATCACATACAGGCAAACGAGCGACTACGAACTAAAAGAAGCCATTAAAACGGAAATTACACCCCATAAAGAATTAAGCAACGACGCAAAAGAACTAAAAACAGAGACCCCCTCAGTAATTGACCATTTACCGAGTATTACAGGACGGTATTTTGATTTAAAAGCCGCATCGTTTGGCGTTCCCGAAATTACAGCGAACAAAACGCTTAAAATGTTGGTGAATGTCCAAAAAGACAGCGAATTTAAGCTATTGAAAAACCGTATTATTTCTTTGTCCGAACTGCGAAGCCTTGAAAACGACACTTTGAACAATGCCGAAAAATTGAGAGCTTTAAATTCAAAACGGATTATTAAACAGATACAAGCCTTTGAAAATTCAAAACGCCGTAGCTGGTTAACGGCTGGTGAATTGATAAACCTTGTATCTACATCAAAAAGACGTGTTGAATTGAAAGAAGCCAAAATGAGGATTGCAGAACTTTTTGACGTGTCCACCGAGCGCAAAGAATTGAAAAACGGCAAAGCAACCGTTTACATAATTGGAGACCGTTTGACCCTAAATTCTGTTATTGAAAACGCCACATTTGAGCCGAAAAACGACCCCAAAAATGCGGAAAATATTGGGCAAAAAAGAGGTGAAATTTTACGCATTGAAAAACAGCGTAAAATATTGACAGACAGTTAATTATAAAGGTTTGTTAGGACACTTTTTTCTGATAATATATACTATAACTTTTTGTGTCCATCTTTTTTTTAGAATAGTAGCCTTGTAAAGCTGGTTTTATTTGAAGAAATCTATTTCCAAAATTGATACCATTTAGGTACGTCTTTATCGTCAATTGGTGCTGACAACTGTTTTTGAGCAGATGCAAGGGTGTAATTGACTTCTTTCAAGCGTTCTAACAATTCAATATTAACTTTGCTTAAATCGGATATTTGAGCGTCTTTAATGTCGGTTTGCTTTTCAAGGTGTTCTATTTGCCCCCTCAGTATTTCGATGATAGAGTTATCATTATCCGTTAAATGTTCCTGACGTTTAGCGTGTTCAGGTTCATGCGTCTTTATCACGTCTTTATCGTCTCTATCACTTGAAAACAAGAGAGTTATCAGAGAGTTATGATAAAGATGCTTTATGCCCCCTTTATTACTATCTGTTTGTATTTTCTTGATGTACAGGTCTTTTTTGTCCTTTGACAGGTCTTTTAAGTACCTACGGACAGTAGAAACCCCTTTATTTGCCTTTGTTGCAAGTTGTTCTATTTCAAGCCATTCATCAGTCATTTGAGAGAGTTATGATAACGTTATGAGAGAGACGATAACGTTATCAGAGAGACGATAGAGTTATCATAGACAAAAGTATGTAATAATTACTCATCTAATTTATCACGTAGTAAATTATCTTTGCTCAAAATCTTTAAAAATGGATAATCAGAAAGAAAAAAAGGACGTAGGCAGACCTTACAAGCCCGAAGCCGTTGGACGTGTGAAGCTGACGACCTCAGTACAAGGCAGTTTAAAAAAGTGGCTTAAAGGATATGCCACCGAGACAGGACAAACATTAGCGGACGTTTTGGAAGATGCCATAATTGAATATCGAATCAAACACGACACCAAAAAGCAAAATTAATTTATCACGTAGTAAATTATTTAAAATGGAAAACAATGAATTGACCCCCTTTGAGGGTAAAGAGATTAGAAAAGTATGGCATGATGAACAATGGTACTTTTCAGTTATTGACGTTATCGAGGTTTTGACCGATAGCCCAAGCCCTAAAACGTATTGGGCAAAACTAAAAACCAAAGAAAAAGCGGCAAGCGGTCAAACGTTCCCATTTACGGAACGTTTGAAATTACTT
>JAYTMW010000128.1:0-6615 GCA_043728105.1 Saprospiraceae bacterium
TTGCCGAAGGGTGTTTCTTTGGCTTGGGATGGGTTGAGTTTTGGGTTTTAGGATTAGAATGAATGGGATTTTTTAGAATGAATAGTATGACAATACGAAATTAGTACCCCCTCAGTATTTTTACTTGAAAATTGAGATTTCTATGAAACTACTTTATTTATTGCCTATTTTACTATTCTTTTTTTCTTGTAAAGAAGAAAATGACGCAGAATTAGATTGCTATAAAAAAGCGTTTGAAATACAGCATTTAAGAAATTCAACTTTAATAGGTGAAAAATACCAAATTTATAATCAAGGTGTCCGACTATCTTTCATTAATACCAAAAAGGAAGGTTATGAATTTGTTTTCAGCAAAAATACAATGTCTGAAACTTATCCGTTTTGGGGCAAAGAAAAAATGATTTTTACATCTAAAATTCGGAAAGAGACATGGGATAAGGTTGATAGCATTTTTAGAGATATTAATTTTTGGTGTTTGGATAGCACTTATCAACAACGAGATTTTGAACGTAATAAAGACCTTTATATATTACGATCGGAATATTTACATAAAAGTCAAACCGTTAATATTACCATTGACAGTTCTGCAAGTATTAAAAGTAAAACCTACAAATTATGGTTTTTTTTGAAACTTGTGAATGTTAGACAACCCAAAATTATTGAAGAAATTGAAGAAAATGGTACTGTTTTTAAGGTTATAAGCCAAAATGAAATTGCTACATTTAAGGTTCTTGTGGATGGAGTGGAAGCGAAAAAAATTGAAGAATGTACCGCTATTTTCAAAACCAATAAAAAAGTGGCGTTGACATGCTATGAAACTTATTCTAACGATGATACCTTTATTTACAAAAAAGAAATTGAACCTTGTAAACAAAATAAATAAATGAACAAACTCATAAACGAAACAAGCCCATACCTCCTCCAACACGCCCACAACCCCGTGGACTGGTACGCATGGAAACCCGAAGCCTTTGAAAAAGCGAAGGCGGAGGATAAACCCATTTTGGTCAGCATTGGTTATTCGACCTGTCATTGGTGTCACGTGATGGAGCGTGAATCGTTTGAAGTGGTTGATACTGCGGCTTTTATGAATGAACATTTTATTAATATAAAAGTGGATAGAGAGGAAAGGCCCGACGTGGATCAGATTTATATGGAGGCTTGTCAAGTCATCAGTGGCGGCGGTGGTTGGCCTTTGAATTGTTTTTTGACCCCCGATGGTCGCCCGTTTTTTGCGGGTACATATTATCCGCCCGAACCTGCCTATCAACGCCCTTCGTGGTTGCAGTTGTTGACAAATATGTCCCATGCGTATAAAACGCAGCGACAAGTTGTGGAGGAACAAGCGGATAAATTGACCGATATCATAAGAAATGCGGATAGTAATTTTATAAAAAAAGGTACTTCTTTTGAAAATTCTTTAAAAAATGCTCCAAATACTGAGGGGGCCTTCACGAAAGATAAATTAGACAATATTTACTATGCTTTGCGTGAAAGATTCGATAGGGTGGATGGTGGTTTTGGTGGTGCGCCGAAGTTTCCAAGCACATTTTGCATACAGTTTTTATTGGATTATTATTTTTATACAAAGAACGAAGAAGCATTAGAACACGCTGAGTTATCTCTGACGAAGATGATTCAAGGTGGTATTTATGACCAGTTGGGTGGTGGATTCGCTCGTTATGCGACGGATAGAGAGTGGTTGATTCCGCATTTCGAGAAAATGTTGTACGATAATGCCTTGATACTCAATAATTTATGTGATGTTTATAAAATTACAAAAAAAGATATTTATCGTGAAACAATTGAAGAAACTTTGGCATTTATAGAAAGAGAAATGCTCAACAAAGAAGGTGGTTTTTATTCCGCTTACGATGCCGATTCGGAGGGCGTGGAAGGCAAATTTTATGTGTGGAGTAAGGCAGAAATTGATACAGTTTTAGGCAAAGATGCGGCATTGTTTTGTGCCTTCTACGATGTCACGGATGAAGGTAATTGGGAAGAAACAAATATCTTGTGGCGACATAAAAGCTATGAAGAATTTGCGATAGTTGCGGGTATAGATGTTTTTGTTTTAAAAGAAAAATTAAAAATATCAAGAGATAAGTTATTCAAAATCAGAGACTTACGTATTAAAGTTGGTTTAGATGACAAAATATTATTATCTTGGAATGCTTTAATAATTTCAAGCTATGCGAAGGCGTATGAAGCCCTAAATACTGAGGGGTATAAAAAAATAGCGGTGGACGGTTTAGATTTTATTTTAAAAAAGTTTAAAAAATCCGACCATGAATTTTTTCATACGTATAAAAATGGACAAGCTCAATACGACGCTTTTTTAGAAGATTACTCGTACTTGATGGAAGCGATGTTAGATGTGTATCAGATAACCTTTGAAAAATCGTACATTTTTGAAGCAAAAGCATTGTGTGAATATGTTTTGCAAAATTTCTTGGATACAAATGATAATTTATTCTACTTTACGTCCGAAAAGCAAACGGACATCATTTTGAGGAAAAAAGATTTGTACGACAACGCCACACCTTCGGGCAATTCAACGATGGTTAAGAATTTACAACGCTTAGGAATATTGTTTGATGACGCACATTATAAGACATTGGCAGTCAATATGTTACAAGCTGTTGGCGATGTTATTGAGCGTTATCCTTCGGGATTTGCAAAGTGGGCGAGTGCGTTTTTGAGCGTTGTTTTTCCACCTTTAGAAATTGCGGTTGTGGGAAACAAAGCGTTTGAGAAAGTTTTACAAATCAATAGCTTGTTTTTACCAAATAAAATAGTGATGGCAAGCGTTGAAGAAGATAACACATTGCCGTTGTTGGCGGGTAAGGAAAATAAGGGCGATACGTATATATATGTGTGCCAAGATTATGCGTGTAAAATGCCCGTAAAAACAGTTAATGAGATGCTAAAAGCATTATAACTATAAAAGTTTAGGTTTAATATTATAAATTTGCCGTGACCATGAAGAAACTATACGTCACAATTTGCGTAATTATTTGGGTATCAATGAGTTATGCTCAACAGGCGGCTCAATACAGTCTTTACATGTTGAATCCTTACGCTGTAAATCCTGCGGCGGCTGGTTTAGAAAAGACACTAATAGCCACGGGAGGCTATCGAACGCAATGGGTTGGCATTGAAGGAAATCCTATTACTCAATTTTTAAATGTGTCGATACCCCTCAGTATTGTGGGTAGTGGGTTGGGTATTTCGTTGCATAATGAGTCGATAGGAGCGAGGAATGGCTTAACGTTCAAAGCGAGCTATAATTATATTTTAAAATTAGGCGATAATCAATTGAGTTTTGGTGCAGCTGGAGGATTGGTTCAAGGGGCGTTAGATGGTTCAAAATTACGGACACCGGATGGTGATTACACACAAGGCGTTATCAATCACATTGACAAAACGTTGTCGGCAGTTTCGGTAAGTGGTTCAGTGCCAACATTTGATGCGGGCGTTTATTTCAAATCGGAAAAATTTGAAGGTGGTGTGTCCATGAGTAACTTGACAGAACCAAGTTTGAAGTTGACAGGAGTGAGTGATATTAATGTTAAGTTGAAAAGAAATTATTATGCAGTGGCAATGGCTAATTTTGGCTTACTCAATAAAATAACGATTCACCCCTCAGTATTGATAAAATCAGACGGTGCACAGACTCAGATGGATTTTTCAACAATTTTACGATACGATGATAATATTTTTTTAGGCGCATCGTTTAGAGGATACAATCAGAATAGTCAAGATGCCGTAACAATTTTAGGTGGTTTTAAGCTAAATTCGAAACTTTCTTTGGCATATTCGTATGATTTTACTTTGTCAAGTTTAAAAACAATTAATCAAGGAACGCATGAAATTGTGTTACAATACAATATTGGCAAAGAATTTGGAAGAGGTAAACTACCACCAATCATTTACAATCCACGTTTCTAATTTTTCTAATATGAAAAATTGCTTTCGATACGGATTACAACAATTATTCATAAGAACACAGAAGTTATATTACGACAGAAAATATGTTTAAAGCAACATACTTAACTAAAGAAGAATCACGTTTTTGATTTGTATTTCAAGTATAAGTTTTTCTGGTATAAAAGAGATTAAAAAAAAATTATTTTTGTTTCTCTGCAAAACAAACTATATTTGGGCGTTTTTTTCAAAACACCCTTTTAAAAAATTCACAAATTGAAGGAAAATCGCGAGTTTAAAGCAATGATGAAAAGACAATCGAAAGCATTATTAATGCTGATTGCCTTCGGGCTAACAATCGCTTCGTGCGGTAGAAAACAAGAGGGAGAGTTAATCGGTGCAAAGGACCGTCCCACTTGGAAAGGTATTAATCCTTATGGCATGGTTTACATTCCGTCTGGCACATTTCACGCTGGAGCGAGTGACCAAGATGTCAGCAACGTTTTTATGAATAAACCGAAAGCAGTTTCAATTCAAGGTTTTTTCATGGATGATACCGAAATCACTAACAATGAGTATCGTCAGTTTATCGAATGGGTACGAGATTCGATGGCTCATGCTTTGTTGGATCATTATCTTGATACCGAAGATGGTAAGCAAATTATTGATTGGGAGCAGGAGATTGATTGGGAAGATGAAACTCTTGGAAGCCTTTACTATGAAGGTGCTGATAAATTTGAAGGTAAAAAGGAACTTAATGTTGATAAGTTCGTAGTAAAATATCAAGAGTATGATTGGTTGCGTGCAGCACATACCAACAACAATTGGCAAAAAGCTAACAAAGGTGCTAAACGTAGCACTTTGTTCTTCAAGAAAGAAGTAAAAGTTTATCCAGATACATTATGTTGGATTCGTGATTTTGCTTATTCTTATAATGAGCCAATGACACGTAATTATTTTAGCCATCCAGCTTTTGATGATTATCCAGTAGTTGGTGTTGATTGGCACATGGCAAGAGCTTTCTGTTGGTGGCGAACAAATCTCTGGAACACATATAGAGGTGAGGAAGCCAATTCAGAAGATTTCCGTCTTCCAACCGAATATGAATGGGAATATGCAGCCCGTGGTGGACATGATTTAGCACCGTATCCTTGGGGCGGTTATTATACACGGAACTCAAAAGGATGTTTATTGGCTAACTTTAAACCGGGGCGTGGAAATTATCCAGAAGATGGTGGTCAATATACTGTGAAAGCGGACGCTTATTTTCCTAATGACTTTGGTCTTTACAACATGGCAGGAAATGTGGCTGAGTGGACTATTACAGCATTCAGTGAAAATAATCAAGGATTCCACGATTTCAATCCTGATTATCGTTACGATGCAAAAGATGATGATTCACCTGCAAAAAAACGTAAAGTAGTTCGTGGTGGCTCTTGGAAAGACATCGCATATTATATGCAGACGGGTACACGTTCATTCGAATACCAAGATACAACCAAGTCTTATGTAGGTTTCCGTTGTGTATTGACTTTCTTAGGTCGTTCAATAAATGATTTCTAATTAACCGAAAATTTACTTTATTACTGAGGGGTGTTTTAGGATACCCCTCAGTAATAAACGAGAAATGGTCTTTAAACTCGACACGATTCTCACCATTTACCGAATCTCAACGTAACATACATTTTAAATTATGGACACCCAAAAAGTGTCTTTGTGTTGGTTTGTTGCTCTATTGAAGAGTAATATTACCAAGAGAATTTCTGTATTTACCTTATTAACGAATTAAAATTTTTTCTTAACCTTTTTTTAAACTGTCGAAAGCTATGAGTTTTTTCAAGTCTAAAGGATTCAAGTATCTCAAAAACCTAATTATTGGTGTTGGTGCAGCTGTTGTATTGATTGGAGCATTGTTCAAAATCCAAAGCTGGCCTTACGCATCTGAAATGTTAACAATTGGTCTCTTCACAGAGGCTGGTTTGTTCTTAATGTTGGGCTTATTAGGCCCAGATCCTGATTATTATTGGGACAAATTAATCCCAGGTCTTGGTGATTATAATTCTAAAATTGGCCCTCTTAATTTAGGTGGCGGTTTTGCAACACCACAACCACAATTGCCAGGTTTAAATGGTGAAGTAGTTGAAGGTAAATTAACGGGTATGTTGACTGAGTTACAAGGCATGTCAAAAAGCCTTGGTTCATTGAAAGCACTTCAAGAAGTTGATTTCTCTGGTACACAACAGCAATTGGCGCAAATGAATAACTTCTATTCAAAGATGACAGAAGCTATGGCTAACATGACTGATGCAATGGAAGATACTAAGATGTACAAAGAGCAAATGGCTGCTTTGAACAAAAACTTAGGTTCTTTGAATGCTGTTTACGGTGGCATGTTGTCCGCAATGTCTGGAGTAGGCAGATAATTAAAAATTTGAGATTCCAAAACTGTTGGGATCTTGTAATACAACTTATAATGTCCAAACGGTTTTGGCATTTCAATTCATCCGAAACCAATTTTAAAATCATTAAAAAGATATAAAACATGTCTATACCTA
This sequence comes from Saprospiraceae bacterium, assembly GCA_043728105.1. Taxonomy (GTDB): domain Bacteria; phylum Bacteroidota; class Bacteroidia; order Chitinophagales; family Saprospiraceae; genus JAAFJT01. The sequence continues at coordinate 6,483 of JAYTMW010000128.1, forward strand.
AGGAACCGCGGCAGTTAATGATTAACTTGATGTACCTCGTACTGACCGCGATGCTTGCTTTGAACGTGTCGGCTGAGATTATAAATGCTTTCTTTGCTCTGAATTCAGGTATTAAGCAATCCAGTGAAATGGT
>JAYTMW010000129.1:0-8299 GCA_043728105.1 Saprospiraceae bacterium
TACCTTTAAAAAGGTATTTTAAGTTACGGAAATTAAAATATTTGTTAATGTACTTGCAATGTTGTCAAAAAAATGTGAATCTTTGTGATGCTTACGTAATTTTACAATTCTTGAGATAGAAAATCTCTAAATAACTTACCACAGAAAAATAATTCACCAAATATTGTTTTTAAGTTTTTTACTAATTGAAATATTTTGCAAAATTAAACTAAACAAAAATTACTATAACCTTTGAATAAAGGTCTTTTTAGAACAAATTAGAATTTCCCATACATATTATTATAACGAACGAATTGAACAACATTATTTCAAAAACAACACACAGAACTACATTTTATTAATTTTTTGAGGCAGACTGAGAGAAAACTTTTAAAAACGAACCTAAGAACGTATTAAACTTACCGTAAGGAAAGAACTTGATATACATATTAAAATTTTAATTCATAATAAAAAACAATACACGCTGTGAATAGACATTTTTACACTAAGCTATCCATGATGGTAGCTGCCTTGTGTATTCCTTTTTTAGTATTCTCACAGGATATACACTTTTCAAACTTCGGTTTTTCACCCCTAACCATCAACCCCGCCTTGACTGGCGTTTTCTCGGGTGATTGGCGTATCAATGGTTCGTTCCGTGATCAATGGCAAAATGTGCCTGTTGGTTATCGTACTTTTGGCGTAGCTGTTGACACACGCTTGGGTGATTTTGAGAAAAATCCTGATCGCCGTTGGAGCGCAGGTGCTTTTATCAATTATGATAAAGCGGGTTATTCTGAATTGAAAAACCTTACTATGGGTTTATCTGGTGCTTACCGAGTGCCGCTTGCTGTAAATCAATTTTTGAACGCAGGTGCTTCTTTAGGCTTCAATCAACGTCGTTTTAATACGGATAAGTTGACATGGGATGACCAATATCAGAATAAAGCATTTGATCCAAATATCATCACTTCTGACATTCAACGATTTAACCGTACAAGCTCTTATGCTACGGTGAACGTTGGTTTGGATTATCATTTTCAACAAATAAATAAGCGTACTGCATTCGATTTGGGTGTAGGTCTTTACAATATCAACCAACCTAAGCATGGTTTCGTTGACCAAACGGATGTCGCTCTTGAGCGTCGTCTGAGCCTTTATGGTGGTGGAAACATTCAAGTAGGTCGTCACTTCGATGTTTTGGGTGAGGTGATGGGTCAATGGCAAGGCCCACATAGAGAGCTTATTGGTAGCCTCGGTGGTCGTTTCTACATTGTTGATAATAAAACAAAAGTGCTTGCCATACAAGGTGGTATCTCTTTACGTGGTGCCGATGCTTATTCGCCGCATGTGGGTTTGATTTATAACAATTGGCGTGTGGCTGTTAATTTCGATGGTAACTTCTCGAAATTTACAACAGCAACCAACAATTTGGGTGGGCCAGAAATCAGTGTGATTTATATTTTTACGAAAGTTCCTCCTGGCACATATTGCCCTGTTTGTCCTACTTTCTTGTAATTTAGTGATTGGTTATTAGTGATTAGAGATTTTAATTCACATAATCACCAATCACCAATCACCAATCACCAATAAAAAAATTATTTCCCATAACTTATAGTCCAACTATTAAACGAAATTATATAAAGACATAACACAATGAAGAAAATATTTGCTTCCATAATTATACTTATTACGCTTTGCAATGCGCCAATCCAAGCTCAATTGGGTAACGCATCAACATCCATTAGCGTAAGTCAATATGAGAAGAAAGCTACCGAAGCCTTTGAAAAAAAGGATTTTAACAAGGCATTGGAGTATTATCAAATCATATTGACAGATGTGCCTTCTCGTACAGATTTGTATTGGAACACTGCCCAAGCGGCACGAGGCTCACGTCACTACATCGTTGCGGATAAATATTATGAACTTTTAGCCAAATCTGATATGGCTAAAACGTATCCGCAATTGGCTTATTATCGTGGCTTGACTAAGAAAAGTGTCGGCAACTATGATATGGCTATTGATTTGTTAAAATCTTATGCAGCATCTTCATCAACCGTTTCTGTTAAAGGAGCGGGTAGTAATGATGTTCAAAGCGAAATTGAGGCTTCTGAATGGGCTAAAGGTATTGTTGCAACGCCTCTTACCTACGAAGTTGAGCGTTTGAATACAAAAGTGAATACATTTTATACAGACATTGCGCCTGTACAATATGGCAATTCGTTGTATTACACAACAGCCTTCTTTCCTGAAGACAAGACTAAGAAACCTGTAACACGTATTTATTCAGCACCAACCGATTTGAGTAAAGAATCAACACCACTGCCTATTAATTCTGAAGTTGATGGTGAATACACTGCTCAATATGCCTTAAATACTGAGGGGTCACGTATTTATTACAATATTTGTAAACAATTAGAATCAGGTGAATACCGTTGCGAAATTTTTTCTCGTGAAAAAGACAACGCAGGTAATTGGAAAGAAGCTGTTCGTTTGCCTGATACAATCAACACACAAAATTTTACAGCTTCTCAACCGCATATCGGTTTAGATAAAGCTACGGGTAAAGAATTGTTATATTTCGTGAGTAATCGCACAGGTGGCAAAGGTGGTTTGGATATTTGGACGGCTGAGATTGAAGCAAATGGTACGGTGGGTATTCCTAAAAATCTTTCTTCTGTCAACACGGCTAAAGATGATATTACACCTTATTATTATAAAGATGCAGATGTGTTGTTTTTTAGTTCAGAAGGCTACAAATCTCTCGGAGGTTTAGATGTTTTTTATGTGACTAAAAATGGCGATTCGTGGTCAACACCTGTGAATGGTGGTTATCCTTTAAATTCAAGTTATGATGATATGTACTACTCCATCAACAATGGTCGTGCATATTTTACATCGAATCGTAAGGGTGGCATGTGTGCGAGCGAAGAAAAAGATTGTATTTGTAACGACATTTATAAGTATGACATCAAAGTTGATTTGAAAGCTGAAACATTTTTGGCTTCTGACAACTCAAATTTGAAAGGTTGCAAAATGGAATTGTTGGATATGGAAACAGGTAAAGTTATCTCTTTCAATGTCAACGAAATGGGTAACGATTTTGCTTTTCCTTTAGATTTGAATAAAAAATACAGTTTAATAGCGTCAAAAGCGGGTCATCGCTCTGACACTGTTGCTTTCGATACAAAAGGTATTTGGACAACAACTACGCTGTTCAAAAAATTGAGTCTCCAACCGAATCTTAAATTGAATGTGTATGTTTTTGATGCCATTGATAAGAATCCTTTAAATGGCGCAAAAGTAGAAATGCGTGAAGCAAGTTCAGGAAAATTGATTGCTTCTGAAAATCTTACAGGTAATTTATTTACGTACAACAACCTTGAATTTGGCAAATCTTATTGGCTTTATGGCTATAAGGACACTTACACGTCCGATTCAAGCCTTTTGACAGTTGATGCTTACGGTGCGTCTATGCGTTATGTTTACACAGATTCTTTGTATTTGATGGCTTTCAAAGGGGGGCTTCCTATTACCCTTTATTTTGACAATGATCATCCTAATCCACGCACACGTGACACCTTCTCATACCTGACTTATGGTCAAACTTACGACGCTTATTTTGGCAAGCAACCTGAATATTTGAGAAATTATTATCGCTCAACAAAAGAGATTAGTTCAGTTGAAGCGGGTGGTATTACAGATTTCTTTGTCAACACAATAAAAGGGAATTACGATAAATTAACCTTATTCTCTGAGCAATTGTATCGCTACATGCAAGCGGGTAAAACGTTTGAAATTGTGGTAGAAGGTTATGCTTCGCCATTAGCACCCAATGATTACAATCAGCGTCTGACTTCTCGTCGTATTAGCTCATTGATTAATCATTTGTATGAGTTTAATGGAGGTGTGTTGCGCCCTTACCTCATAAGCAAAACATTGAACATTCGTATTTTACCTTTTGGTGAAGAGAAATCGGATAAAACTGTTAGTGATAGCCCAAAGGATCGCCGCCTATCAGTTTACAGTGTTGCGGCTATGAAAGAGCGTAAAATTGAAATCAAAGAGATTAATTCAATGGATAAACCAAATGCGTTGGGTTCAATTCAGAACCTACAAATTGGTGATTTGTGGAACATTCAAAACTATTCATTGGCTTTGGGTGCTCATGCTTCTGAGTTGTTCAATTCAGATGGTTCAAGAACTTGGACAGCGAAAAGCATCGAATCAAACTCTACTGTTATAGAGAAAAATGCTAAAGGATTGACAGGCAAACAACGCCATGAAGTAGTTATGGTGGATGTTTACACAGGTGATGTGATTAAAAAAGGTGGTTCAATTGAAGTGTATAACGAAAACAAGAAAATCTCCCAAGCCAAAAACAAAGGTGATTTCTATCGTTACGACATTCAATTGGGTCAAAATTTGACGGCTAAAATTGGTGCAGGAGGTTATAACTATTATTCAATGAAACATTTCTCTTCAAATACTGAGGGGGGTGTCGTCATTAGAGATACAGTTTATTTGACACCATTCAGCAACTTACCTATTTCTCTTTATTTCAACAATGACCGTCCTGATGGCAATAAAAAGAAGGATAAAACATGGGCTTCTTATGACAAATCTTACAAAGATTTTTATGCTCAAAAGAAGGAATTTGTTAAAAACTTCAATCAAATGTTGGCAAAAGAAGGCTCTGTTCCTTCGGCTAACAATCAGATGGAAGCCTTTTTTGCAAACGATGTGAAAGGTGGTTATGAAAACTTAGAAGGTTCAGCCAATGTGATGGAAATTTATTTGAAGAAAGGATATGAATTAGAAATCATCATAGAAGGCTATGCGTCTCCTTTGGCTAATTCAGATTACAATGAATATTTGACCAATCGCCGCATTCAATCTGTCATCAATTATTTGACTTCTTCAAGCAGCACCATTAAAAAAGCCTACAAAGCGGGTAAATTTAAAGTAGGTGTTCGTCCATTAGGTGAGAGTCAATCTGCAACGGGTGTAAGTGATGACAGCAACGATCCTAAGCATTCTATTTACAGCATCGAAGCATCACGTGAACGCCGTGTAGTAGTAAAAGATATTTTAATTAGAAATAATAATTTATACAAAGAGTAATTCGAGGGTATTGGGTTTCGGGTTATCCGAAACCCAATACCCCCTCAGTATTTTTCGAGTTTTCAATAACTCAAAACAAACTAACTATCTGAAATTTTAAAAATATTATAACTCAGAACTTTTATTTTAAAATAAAACAAGCAATGAGCAATCGCTATCAAACAATAAAATTTTGCCTATACGCATTTTTAGCTTTCGCACCTTTCATGGTCAAAGCTCAAATCAACGTTTCAGTAGCTACCAAGTCACCTACTTGTAATGGTTACACCAATGGAGAAGCGACAGCTACCGTAACAGGTGGCAAAGAACCTTACTCTTACAGTTGGAGTAACGGTCAAGGCGGGCAGACGTTCTATGCGGCGGCTGGCAATTATAAATTATCAGTAACAGACGCTGATGGCAAAACAGCCGTCAAAGATGTTGCAATCACAGAACCTGCGGTGTTAGTAGCCAACGCAACGGCTATTAATGGTGTCTGTTCTGATGACAAATCACTGATGGCAAGTGCAACAGGTGGTAATGCACCTTATACATATTCTTGGCGCAACCTCACAAGCGGTGCTACAACCACTGCACCCATGTTGGCTAACCCTGCGCAAGGCGGTTATTTTCTTCAAGTAACTGACGCAAAAGGTTGTACTACAAGTAAGTTTACGAATGTTGATGGTGCTTTAGTGGCTTCGCTCAATGTTACAAATGTTTATTGTAACGGAAGAGGAGACGGTGGCATTGAGGCAAAAGTATCTGGTGGAAAAGCTCCTTATTCTTTTAAATGGAGTGCAAATGCCAATAATTCAACAACTGCTCTTGCTAACTCATTAAGCGGCGGCACTTATACAGTTTCAATTACCGATGCAAACGGTTGTGTAAAAACACTTTCAGGTACAGTTATCGAACCTACACCTGTAAAAGCCAATGCTGTTATCACAGGTCAATGCTCTGGAAAAGGCTCTGTTACTTTGAGTCCTTCGGGCGGCATTCCTCCTTACAAAGCAATGTGGACACATGGCCCTATGAGTATGACATTAACGGATTTACCTCCAGGTTCATATTACGTGTGTGTAATGGATGCAAATGGTTGCCCTGCCGATACGCCTATTAATATCAGTGATACAAAAATGATTGCATTGGAATTAACCAAAGAAGATGCAGCATGTAGCGGTGTGAACGATGGCAAAATTATCGCCCACGTTAAAGGTGGCGCAATCGGCCCATACACTTACAAATGGAGTAACGGTGGTGCTTTAACTTCTAATAATCTTTCTAACCTCGGAGCAGGTACTTATACACTTACTTTGGTTGATGGTGCAGGTTGTACTGAAACCAAAAGCATAACGTTAACTAACAAAACAACCTTAGGCGTTACTACAACAGCTGCAAATTCTCTTTGTGGTGGCACAACTGGTACAGCTTCAGCCCTTACAGTTACAGGTGGTACAGCACCATTTACATACAAGTGGAGCAACAATGCAACAACTAAAGATGTTACCAACCTTGCAGCTGGTAATTATTCAGTTACAGTTGCAGATGCTAAAGGTTGTCAAGCTGCGCAATCAGTAACAGTTGGTACAAGTGGTTCAAACATTTCTGCAAACGCTTTAGTAACGGATGGCAAGTGTAATACAACAAATGGAGAAGTGAAATTAACAGCAACGGGAGGTAAAGCACCTTACACTTACACATATTCTGGCGGAACAAATCAAACGGGTACTTTCACAAACTTAGCAGCGGGTGATTACACTTTTTCTATCACGGATGCGAATGGATGTACGTTCACACAGCCTTCAAGTGTGAAAAATGTAGGTGCCGTAAAAGCAGCTTTCAATCAAGCGGTGAATACATCGGTTGCTTGTAATGCAGATAATTTGTTGTATAAATTTACGAACGCATCAACGGGTGCTATTGCAGGTGCTACCTATAAATGGACTTTCACAGGCAATCGCACGTCAACTGAAACAAGTCCAGAAATAACTTTTGGTACATTGGCAGGTGAAGCGGAATTGACTATCACAAGTGCAAACGGCTGTACAGATGTAGTGAAACAAACTTTTGACGTTGACTTGATTCGTCTTGATTTACAAGATGCTCTTTCGGGATGTGTGGGTACAAGTTTGAAACCGACGGCTACAAATGCGAATACTAAGTTTACACACACGTATTCGTGGACACCCCTCAGTATTATTGAGTCCGGAGCGAATACAGCAACACCTACTTTCAAATCTAATGTAGCGGGTAATACTAAAGCGTTTGTAACCATTACGAACTCATTAGGCTGTACAAAAACAGATTCGGTAGTTGTAAGTTCAATAGCTAAAGCAGCTCTTAGCCCAAGTGACATTACATTTAAGCAAGACTGTCAGTCTCTTAAAGTTGATTTTAAAAACGGTAGCACTTTAGCTGATAAATATCGTTGGGTGTTTGGTGATCCGACAAATCCAACAGCGGGTTCAACGCAAACGTCACCAAGTTACACTTACGGACAAAATGGTAATATAACAGTTACTTTAATTCCGTCTTTGGCTTGTTATGACACTTTAAGCGTAAAATTGCCTGTAAATGCGCCTTTATCTCTAACAAAAGGAACGGATAAAGTGCTTTGTGATGCTACTGCTCAAACGCTTACAGCAACGACAAATAATGCTACAAACAAAATTGAATGGTCTATCAATAAAAACTTTACGCCAATTGCAGGAACAGGAGCTTCTCTTAATGCACCACAAACAGGCACTAAAACAGTGTATTATGTACGTGCATCTGATGCAGCAGGAACTTGTACTACGCTAATTGACAGTGTTGTGATTACAAATAATGAGATTAAAGCAACGGTTGCGGCTCCTGCATCTTTAGGACTTTGCGCAGGAACAGATAATAAACAAATTACTGTAACTAACCCAAATAACGACGGCTTGAAAGTAGTTTGGACTCCAGCGGGTGTTATTAAAGGCTCAAATACTGTTTTGAATCCAACTATTAATGTGGCTACAGCTTCAACAGGCACAATAACGGGTACTTTTGAAAACCAATTTGGTTGTAAAACGACTAAAACAGTACCTTATGCAGCAACATCGGTTAGTTTGAATGCAGGTGCAGACCAAAGTGTTTGTACGCCAACGGCTCAAACATTAACAGCAGTTTCTAATGTTGCTAAGATTGAATGGTCTTTGAATGGCAATTTTACACCAGTTGCAGGGACAGG
>JAYTMW010000130.1:0-1829 GCA_043728105.1 Saprospiraceae bacterium
TATTTTTAAATTTTTAGAGGTCAAAAGTAGTGATTGTTTTACCTTAGTTCATAATTTAGGCTTTTTCTTTTTAGAGTGATGAGAAATGGTAATTAAATAGACTTTTTATAGATTTATAAAATGTTGATTATCAAGTTTTTATAGAAATGTCATTTTTACATTTTTTTTTAAAATTTTACATAAGAAACTTTTGCACTTTGAATTTCCGTGCTACATTTGCTCATAATCGAAAGAAAAACCAACTTTAAACCCTTAAATATGTGTTAATACAGTATCCCTATACGGATTAAGCACTTTAAACACCTCATATTCACAAACCTCATTTATTTAAATTTGAAAATTTTAATGCTTTATTTTGCTTTCCACCAAAAGCAAAAAGGCTTGTGTCTTGTGTAGAGACATAGCCTTTTAGATTTTGAGTTAAATAAATGGAGCTGTTGTGTTAATTGTTAGAAATGGGGACAGAAGCCTGATGAAATAAAAACTGTAAATTTTATTGAATAAATGTTATCTTTTTAAGAGGAATAATTATGCCAAAAGTGCAAATCGAGTTGTTTTTTTAGTAAGTATTTTGTTTTATAGTAATTAATATTTGTTAAATATCCCTTCCATACATTATCTATTTTGTAGAACTGCATCACACGACATTGAATTTTGAATAATTAAGAATAATAAAAATTAACAGTTAATTTATTAAACTATTTATCTTTTGCCTGTTACTTCTTTGGCTTGTAGCGTCAAATATATCAAACTATAAAAAAGCAATAAAATGAAAAAGAGGCCAGTATATACTGATGAGAAACAAGCGCAATTTGAGCGATTTGTAGCGTTTAACGAAAATAATCTTGCCCGCATTATGCGCCAAGTGAATCGTATGGTGAACACAGAGTTTACACAATTTATGACTGAGAAGGGTTATAAAGATCTTACATCAAGGCATTTGAATGTTTTTGACAACATCGAATTAACGGGTACGAACATCATTACGTTGGCTCGTAAGGCGTTTATTACGAAGCAAGCCATGAGTAAGTTGGTGAAAGAAATGCACGCTGCGGAGTTGGTTTGGACGGTTGTTAATCCAGACGACACAAGGGTTTTATGGGTTTTCCCCACCAACAAAGCCATTGAATTGATGGAAGAATACAAAGATGCGATGGAAGAAAAAAATGCTGATAGAGTTGATTCTTTACAGTTTTCTTCTGAAGAATATGCGACTTCATTCCAATTCGTGAGCAATTTGTTAAAATCATACAGCTCAAAAAAATCGAGCAGTGTTTTAGAGGCCGTAGAAGCCTAATCGAATTGACATCATTCACACTCTTTAAAAAAAATAAAACCCGAAAGCGTCAAAACTTTCGGGTTTATGTTTAGTTGATGATAGTTAATAGGTAAAATAGGTAATGAGTAATAATATCCATTATCCATTACCCATTATTCATTAATCACCAACCCATGCGCATTTTTAAATTTTCTATATGCGCCAAATGGTGTCGCCCATGCCATGAGTATGTGCCAGTGTGAACATCTAAAGGATAACTGATTTGGCTACCGGGGTGATAAAAAGTCTTCGTAAAATCAACCACCGTCATACCCCTCAGTATTGTGACCCAACGAATGTGGATATTTCCAATCAAGCTTAAAGAAATACGAATATCTAATTTAGAATCTGGAAGTTCCGCCCACAATTGTTCTTCGTAGGGCTTAATAGTCGGATTGTCTTCTGTAAGAGCCAATTTCAAGCGGATATAACCATTGGCGTGACTATCAGCCACATGGTGAATGGTTTGACGCACCGTCCAACCGCCTGGGCGATAGGGTGTGTCCAATTG
>JAYTMW010000131.1:0-1784 GCA_043728105.1 Saprospiraceae bacterium
AACAAACCAAAGGATTTGTACCAAAGTTTGTTGACTTTTTTAACGAATCCGACGGCAAAGCAAGGCGAGATGGAAATTAGGAATTAGGACTATAATATCCGTTTTACGATGTCAAGTTGCGGCGTAGCTGCAAAATCTTGGTAGAACAAAACACATAAGCACAATTCACCTGCGGTGTAACCGCAAAACAAGCGGTTTTGCGGTTACACCGCATAAAAAAGCGATAAGTAGGTTGAATATTACCGATATTTGGCAGCTACGCCGCCGTGAATAAGCTAAAATCAGTATCATTTTTCTATTTTAAAGACATTCTCAATAGTTCTCCAAATATTTTGTTATCAAACCTTGTCAATGCCGTACATATCGAATTACCAATATTACGCAGTAATACGCGTAATATAAAAAATATTCACCGCCATTATGCTCAAATCATTCTGTTCCAAATCATTCCTTTTCCTACTGTTTATTTTTCCCAAAACGCCGAGTTTTGGTCAGACGCCAACGACCGTTTTTTTGGCGACGGCTAAAACGAAAACGACTGTTTTAAGGCAAGACGGTTTTATAAATACTTTAAAATCAACGACTTATAAATTGCCTTTTGTCGAAAAAATAAACGCGCAAACCGAAACTGACCGTTTTCAATTGCAACGGCAACAGTTTCAAACCCGTGTCAGCTTTAACGGTTGGGTAGAAATGAAACAGGAAAAAAAGTGGCAACAAGCCAATATTAGTGTCGAAGAAGCCGATAAAAATGTGCTGTTTCAAGACGTTTTGCTCGACCGTTATGCCTTGTTGATTGACTATCGGGCGGCTTTGAAAGCGTTGAATTTGTACCAAAAAATTTATCTAGTTTTCAAGGATAAACGCGACGTTTACCAAAAAATGGCCAAATTATCCACCAATTTCGACATCGAAGATTTGATAAAAGCGGAGGAAAATGTCTATCAATACCAACAAAAAATAGCCGATACAGAAGGGGCAATTAGGGTCATGCAGCAATTTTCGCAACGTTTATTAGAATCAAAAGACGCCGTTTTGCTCGACACAACAAATTGGATACCCCTCAGTAAAATGCGCGATTTTGTCGCTAATTTGCCTAAAATTGGAACAAATAACGCGTTGTTGAGTCAGCAAGAAGCCAAAATAAATCTCGCACAAGCCAATTATGACCTCGAAAAAGCGAGTACGAAAAAATTTATTGATTATGCACAAATGAAATACGGCGCACGGCCAACTAATGCTATTCAAACGGAATTTTCCATCGGTTTGGGCTTCGTTGTGCCGTATCGCGGCTCGTCAAAAACAATGTTGAAAAAATTATCTTTTAAACAATTGGAAGAAAAAAATAAACGTGAAGACATCCGCGAAAGCCTTGATTTACAATTGTTTAGCGCGCAAAATGAGTTAGAAATCATCTTGAGAGAATACGACTTGGTGACCCAACAAATTAATGACAATCAAACTTTGTACGCCCTCGACTACTACGCGCAAATACAAGGCAGTTCGCCGATTGTTCTGCTACGGATGCAAGAATTGGTGTTGCAACGCCAAGCCCGTTTGTTAGATTTAGAACGTGAAGCGTTTGTTAAATACGTGAAATTGCTGTATGGAACAGGGAAGCTCGCGGCTTTGCCTTTGCAGAATTATTTATTGGCTAATTTTGACGGGTTTTGATAGGAACATTGATTAGGAATAAGAATTAAATAAAAGCGTATTTTTTAGCAATCCTGAAAGGATTGAATGTGAATAACCGTAGATGCAATCTACGGAGCAAACACCAAGAT
>JAYTMW010000132.1:0-15676 GCA_043728105.1 Saprospiraceae bacterium
TGGATTGTTGGATTGTTGGATTGTTGGATTGTTGGATTGTTGGATTGTTGGATTGTTGGATTGTTGGATTGTTGGATTGTTGGATTGTTGGATTCCCAAACTCAACAATTCAACAATCTAACAATTTAACAATTTAACAATCTAAACAACCTCCATGCGGCAAATGAGATTATCCACGATGTACGATTTTGATTTTGAATAAAACGTATCCATTTTTTCAAGATAGCCGTGGTAGCGATAGCTCAACACCAAACCCAAAAGTAGGGCAACCAAAGTGGTGTCAAACGCCAAGTACAAATATTGCGTGATGGTGTTCAGACCACTTGCCGTTTTTGCCAAACCACTGTTGCCAATCGCCACCGACAAACCAATGACCGTGCCGATGAAACCCAAAGCGGAAATCGTGTTAATCAAATAACGAATTATCTCCAATTGACCTTCCGATTCTTCCTTGGCGGTGTTGATTTTGGCATCCATAATTTGGAGCGTATCGTTGACAGAACGGTTACTGCTGTACTGAGCGCAAGCCCGTTTGATGAAAGAGGAAAGCAACGACGTTTGACCGTGTTTTTCCATGTTTGCAATGCGCCCACTGATGATGCCCAGCTCGTCTTTTGTGAGTTGTGCGCTGTCTTCAATTGGGAGCAAATGCCAATCAAAACCTTCATATTGTTGGGTCAAAAAACGCTCTTTTTCAAGTAGCTCAATGAAGCCCAAAATGAAGGCGGCATACGTGAACATTTGGATATAGCCATCCTTCGTGCCACCCATTATTTGTAGCACTCGATAGACTGAATTGCCTTCGGGAATAACGGATGCGATCAAGTTTAAAAACATCCAAAAAATCATAGCTGCACAAAGGCTTACAAGAGTATTCGTAGTGCGTGAACTGATATAGTTTTTCATTATTTATAATATTTAATTAATTGAAAATGAATTAGTTATTGGGTTATTAAGTTATTAAGTTATTGAATTATTGGATTATTGAGTTATTGGGTTATTTGTCATAATAACCAATAACCTAATAACTCAATAACCTAATAACTCACATAATTTATCGTGCCATCAGTGTTTAAAGTGACTGTTCCGATGCACATTTTCTCTTTTTTACTGAGGGGTATTGAAGCACTAAAAGCCTTGCTTTTTTCTTCCCCTTTTTCGTTATTTGTGTAAACCAAACCCGTTAAATTGATGCTTTGGATGGAGTCGGGTTTGAGCGTTTCTTTGAACTGCGCAAAGATTTTATACTCGCCCGCAATGATGCCCGCAAACTGCCTGACAGCCTCTTGATTGGTACGCAAATCGTTGCCAAAAAGTCGGTTTCGAGACTTGCCAGAGTCCCATTCGCCGATGTTTTTATTGGCTCGTAAACCACCTTTTCCACACACAAATTGACTGCCTTTATAGACAAACAAATCCACGTTGTCCGTGATGTTTTGCCACTTAATTTCAAAGGCAACTTTACAGGGATTAGCTGGGCGAATCACGTTTTTGGCTTCGGGTAATGCGCTATTTTTATGCTCTTTTTGAGTCAAAAAACGATTAGAATCAAGTAATACATCCCGTTTTGGGCTGACATTCGCATACACAACGGGTTGATTGACCATCGTTTTAGGGCGCAAGTAAGGGCGATTGACATTGTTAGAATCATCCAAATTATTGCGCTTGTCGTAAATTTGCACATTGACAGAAGGCGTGTTAAGAAGGCTGTTGTTCGTGGGATTGCTCTTGTTCATAGCGGCGGCTCGTGACATATTTTCGATGGTTGCGAGCAATTGTTGATTGATTGTGCCTTCTATTTTGTTACTTTCTTTATTTAAAATGGTATCCAAGGTTTTAAAATCAGACAGTACGATGGTCAAAGTATCGCCTTTTTTATAGACTTTTTGAGGTCTATCGGGCATGCCCCAAATACTGCCACTCGTGGAATCCATGTACAATTCCGCTTGCACTTCAATGGGCGTTTGAACTGAATCGCTGCCCTTCGGAATGATGATAAAAAGAAAAATAATTGCGCCCAAGCCACTTGTCAATACATCTAAGAATGACAAATTCATGGAGTCCGTTTTACGTCTCGACATTTGTTTTAGTCCGTTTTTTTAGCAATTGAAAAACAAGTATTAAGTAGTTAGAATCGACAAATGATAGCGCATAAGTCATTGATTATCAACAACTTAACGATTCTCACAGCAATAACTTAACTACATTTAACAACATAGATTTGATTCAATTACTCGTTGATTAATAAAATTTTCATCTTTGTTTTACCCAAAGCAATGGCCTTTTATTCAAAAGCGACTTTGAATATTTTACTCAAGGAGCCCCCTCAGTATTTAGCGTAAAAATGAAATAGATAGTGCGTAATTACGACATGATACTAACCAAGATGCGCAGTAATTTTGTGACTAAATCTAATTTATTATACGATTCATACACGAGCGATTTCCGAAAAACTATCGGGATGATAAAAAATGATAGAGGTGTCGTTTACAGGTGAGTTTTTATTTATTTGTTTAGATTAGTTGCATCAAAATTTGTCTCCAATGTCCAACACATGTTCGTAGCCAAGCGAGAAAAAAGTGCTACGATTGAACGCTTTTTCAAAAATGGTATTCGCATTTTTGTAGCGGGTGTTGTAAGCATCCGATAAGCCAAAATCGAAAGCTACGTTCAAAGTGAGTCGTCCTTTTTCGCTGATTGGCACAATCACGCCTGCGCCTAACACAAAGCCTACTTGAAAAGGTTTGTAAAAGTCGTTGATGCCGTCGCCAAAAGTGACATCTTCATACCTTCCGAAATAAGTTTTCGAGTTGTTATTACTCTGAACGTAGCGAAAAGCGGTACCATCTTGCCCCATGTTCAGAGACAAACCCGATGACAGCGTGAAGCCAAAATCGCTCGAAAGAAACTTGTAGCGAGCCAATAGCGGCACAGAAACAAAATTTGTGCGCTCCTCTCCGATTTGAGAACCCAGAAAAGTTTGACCATTGCTGTCATCTCGGTAGGCTTGATTGTCGTTGGCCAATTTGGTGCCTCGTTGCGCATATTGCACACCACTTATGAGCGCAAAATTGTTAGAAAACTGCCAACCAACCGTCAAAGCACCTTGATAACCCATCAAATTACTCGTCGAAGTTTTCATGTTGACGACGTTAGAATAGTTGATGCGAGAGTTGTTAATGCCGCCATTTGCGCCAACAATAAGACCCGACTGAGCATAAAGTGAAAAGGTTAAGGAAAGAAAAAATGCGAATCCCATCAAGGGTCGCCTGCATGAATCAATTGAAGTTGTCATAGTACGGATAATCGTTTTAGATAAAAATTGTTTGTAATAATTTTACTTAAAATGGTTTATACAAGATTAAATTGGTTTGTATATTTTTCGTTTGTTACAACATTGAAACGACCTTATCTAAAACTTGTTGTATTGTTAATGAAAATTACCCAAATAAAAGTATTTTTTATTTGATTTTATCAAATTTTATCTCTAAATATTACTTGCTTTTAGGTATAATATTTTGTAATTGTATATCTATATAAGGTATGTGATTAAACTGCTAAAAAAAAGATTGGGTTAGTTTAGGTATTTATGAAATTAAAATTACATTTGCGAATGTATCTAACTTTCCTATGACAATTCAAATCAAATCATAAAATTCAATCCTATTTATTTCATAAGATACTGAGTCGCCGTGAAAGAAAATCTAAAACAAATTGAGCCGATTGTAGAATCAAGCAACGCTGAAATTCTACGTGATTTTGAATTGACAATCCCTGACAAAGAATTGAACGAACAAGAGCTTTTGGACTATTTGTCTGAGGCTATTGGTTATATGATTGAACACAAATTGGATTTTTTGCTGAGCCTTCTATATCGTTTGGATGTGGATGAATACAAAATAAATAAAGCATTGCTTCCCGGCAATCCCGAACCAGCCAATTTAGCCTTAGCCCAATTGGTTTTGCAAAGACAAAAGCAACGGGTGGCTACTAAAAAAGCGTATAAGGTTCAAAATACTGACTCGTGGGATTGGGGTGATGATTAGTGATTGGTGAAAATTTAACGATTTGACAAATAACGTGGTATCAATAATATGTGTTAATTCATCAATTAACTGAGTAGTTTGGTGTTAAAACAATAGATTAATATTTATTTTCTAAATTTTTATATTTGTTAAATACCTAATTTGGATTAATTTTTGTATGATTAAAAATTAATTGATAATCCTATCGTTCTAAGCGAAACAAATAAAGAAGGAAAAAATCATGTATAACGAGCAAAAAAGCGTATTACCCATGACCGAAAAGCGGGATAAAAAAATACTTAACGTCGTGGTTGCCGATGACCATCAATTATTCGTAGAAAGCCTTCGTATGCTTCTACAATCAACAGAAGGCTATACAGTCAATATTACGGGCGTAGCCTATAATGGTGAAGAATTGGTCACCATGTTGAAAACCATAAAGCCTGATTTATTGCTTTTGGACATCAATCTTCCATCCAAAAATGGATTGGAAGTGCTTCAAGAAATGAAGAAAACGATGAAAGGTACACGCATCCTAATCCTTACGATGTATGACGACCCTAAAATCATCAAGGAAGCATTTAGCATGCAAGTAGATGGCTATTTGTTAAAAAATTGTAGCCGTGAAGAATTGGTGGAAGCCATCGAAACGGTTATGCAAGGTGAAGTTTACGTTGGAAAAGGCGTAAGTGTAGCCAATAATCAAGCAGGTTCAACCGCATTTGAAGATATTTTCCAAAAGAAATTCAGTCTCACAAAGCGTGAAGTTGAGGTTTTGCGCTTGATTACGCAAGCTCGTAACAACGGCTCAATCGCCAAGGAACTTTATATCAGTGAGCAAACTGCCGCCGTTCATCGTAAAAATATTATGCGCAAAATTGGTGTCAACAGCACCGCAGCCTTGATAAAAGTGGCTTATGATAATGAGTTGACTTAATTTTTAGTCGAAATTATAAAAATACTGAGGGGGTCGCATCGTATGATGTTGACCCCCTCAGTATTTTTTATTTTTCAAAAAATTATTATCTAATCAAAGTAACATCCCCCTTCTGCATCAGCAAAATACCCGTCTTCGTCACAAATTCTACCACATACACATATACATCAGGGTTCAAGGGTTTGCCACCCGCCATGCCATTCCAACCATTTTTCTCAGCCGCATCGGGCAGAAAATTTTGAGCTTGAAAAACCATATCGCCCCAACGATTGAAAATAAGAAATGACTTCACTTCTTTCACATCGCTCGACGCATTTACTGATACCAATTCGTTGATGCCGTCCTCATTAGGCGAAAACGCATTGGGGATATATACGCTATAACAATTCTTTATAATCACATTCACTGCACCAAAACTTACTCCACATTCGTTGCTTGCCGTTGCACTAATTCTGCCAGTTTGTAAAACCGCAAAAGTTGGCAAATTCGAATCATTTTGCCAAATATAGTTCGCTTCGTCCTTCACGCCAGCACTTAACAAAAGAGAATTGGCCCCCGTTTCGAGGCATAAAATTGTGTCACGCCCCAAATTAACAACAGGTATTTGCTTGAATCGTATCTTATATTCTAAGTTGGCGGTGCATCGCCCGTTGCCTACTAAAACGCTATAAGTGCTTGATTTTGAGACAGTTAGCACCGAATCTCGCCCACCAGACTTCCATAAATATGACTTCGCCCCACTCAGCACGGCATTAATGGAATACTGAGGGGTACACACAACCGTATCTAATTGCACGCCTTGTTTTTTATTGAAAATGCCAATGTTAATCGAATCCGTGGCTCGACAATTGCCGAAGGAAACCTCCACGCCATAAATTTTTTCATCCGCAACCCTGATGGAGGTTGTCGTTGCGCCCGTTGACCATTTATAAGTGTATAATTCAAATTTTTCTGCTTTCAATCTAATCGTATCACCCTTACAAATCAGTGTATCGATGCCCAAATTTACTTGTGGGGGCGGCAACGTCAAGACATAAACCGTGTCGTAACTGACACATTGCCCCGTGGAAACGATGACATTATATTGCCCCGAATCACGCACTATAATGTCCGCTCGGGTAGAATCGTTGTTCCAGTAATAAGACACGGCGGCGGTTGTGGTAGCATCCAAAACTGCCGAATCACCCGCACATATTTTAATAGAATCAGGCAAAGCATTGAATGGTTTTGAGCCATCACGCACTTCAATGGAAGACGATGCCGAACAATTATTGGCATCCGTCACAGTCAGAGAAACGGTTGAAGGCTGCGAAACAAACGTCTCTTTGGAGAGCGAACCCGTTGACCATTTCATCGTCGGATAACTCGTCAAAATGCTTAAAGTAGTAGCTCTACCGTTACAGACGAATGGTATGCCCAAAATATTTGCATTGGGTAAAGCATTGACTATCAACATTTTAGCATTGAAAAATGTATCATTTAAAACATCAGTAACGGTGATAGCATAAGAGCCGCTCGACTTAATTTTAATGCTCGGAGTAGTGTCGCCCGTTGACCATTTATAGGTTTTGTAGATGTTGCTGACCGTAAAAATGGTCGAATCTCCTTGACAGATTGCAGCCGCACCATCTATCTGAGGTTTGTTTTGAGCGTAAATACTGAGGGGCCCACCCACTGAAAAAAGAATCACCCAAAACAATATAAGGAATCGTAAATGGGTCACTTTTCGTATCTTAATCACGGGGCGGCTCGAAGTTAGCCCGTGAATTGACACAAAGAGTAAAGCTGATTTAATATACTTTGTCGGATGCATAGTTGATTTACTGAGCGTTAAATTATCGAAAATTGTTGTCCTTTTACAAACAATAAAAACGCCACATTTATATTTTTTATTTCAATGTTAAATTTTCGATTGTGTTTTTAATGAAAAAAGTCCACAAGGCATAAAACCTTACGGACTTTTTTTATTTTCAAAAAAACCAATAATTAAGCCTTCACACTGAGGCTATCAATGGTTTCACATAATTTATCAAAAATATCATTGATAGTGCCTACACCTTTTATACTGAAAGATTTACCCATTTCGCCATAATGCCCTGCCACCGGGGTTGTCTGCGAGCGATACACATGAATGCGCTCACGTATGAGCGACTCATTGGTATCGTCTGCCCTACCCGAAGATGCGCCACGCAACAGAACACGTTTCACAATTTCATCTTCATCCACTGTAAGCTCAACCAAACCAGTGATGCTTTGACCATGTTGTGCCAAGAAAGCATCCAGAGCCTCAGCTTGCGGAATCGTACGAGGGAAACCATCGAAAATAAAGCCTCTCACGTGAGGATTATCTTCAACTCTTTTTTGCAACATCGCAATCGTCACCGAATCAGGCACCAACTGTCCCTTATCCATATAGCTTTTCGCCAATTGACCCAATTCCGTTTCATTTTTCAATTCAAAGCGAAACATATCGCCCGTAGAGATGTGAAAAAGATTATATTTTGAGATAAGTTTCTCTGCCTGCGTGCCTTTGCCTGACCCCGGAGGACCGAATAAAATTAAATTGAGCATCTTCTTTTTCGTTTTTTCCATTATGTAGTTAGTTGGCAAAAATAGATATTCGTTAAGTCAATTTTCAGTTATAAAAAATGATTGTTCGACAAATGAAATAAAAAAAGGCGAATAAAGGAAAGTTCGGCATTTAATTTTTTTTTAAATGACTTAAATCAAACAAACTACCTGTTTTTCAAATAGGAAAATTATGATAATGGATAATGGATAATATAATACTATCCATTATCAACTATCCATTATCAACTATTAAATCATTTTTCTTAATTTCAAAATCGCCGCCCTTGTGCGTGTTTTGACGGTGCCGAGTGGAATATTGAGTTTTTGAGCTGTTTCTTCTTGGGTGAAACCGAAGAAGTAAATCAAATCTATAATTTCTCTGTATTCAGAATCTAATTTAAAAACCACGTCACGCAGCCCAATCAAACTCACATCGGGTTGCTCAGAATGTTGTTGATCGAGCTGAACAATATTTTCCAAAGACGTATTTTTTTCCTCATTTTTAAAGGCTTTTGACCGCCGATAATCAATAGCTGTGTTGCGGGCAATGTTAAAAATCCATGAAAAAAAAGTACCTCTAACGGCATCATATTGCTCAATATTCTTCCAAATTTTAACAAAAGCGTCTTGTAACAGGTCCTCTGAAATCTCTTTATCGCCCACCACCTTAAAAATACAACCCAACATCACCCCCGCATATTGGTCGTAGAGCCAACTGAAACCCCGTGTGTCACGTTGTCGCAAAAGTTCTATCCATTCATTATTATCGGTCGGGTTTGGATTCATATTTTCTTAATTCTTCTTAAAATGATTTTGGCTTGTGGCAAAAATAGAATTTTATCGTGAAAATAATCCCAGCCTTTGAAAATCATTGGCATTTTTATAAAATTTTTAAATCCTATAATTTTTTATATTTTTATTAACTAATTCTAACAATCCTTTTTTTATATTTGCAACTCTTTTATTTACTTTTAAAAATATTATTTAATTAATTCAAAATCAATCACTTATGAAAAAATTGTTCACATTATCTACGCTTATTCTTTTATTCGCTACCCTCTCTTTTGCCCAAAAAGTAAAATACAAAAAAGATTTAGTTTCGGTTGACGAAAAACCTTATTGCACGATGGTTAGTAAAGGTTTTATGACAAAAGACTACACTATTAAAAATCTGGAAGGTAAAACGGTTGCTACCATGAAACTTCAAACTGTTTACACTGCAGACCTAAAAAAATCTGAAAACTATTACCTTATTTCTTTCATTGAAAGCGGTAATCAATGTGAATCCGAAGTATTAGGTGTATTCAGTCCAGGATCAAAATTAGCCGAAGATTTAGTGGAAGCAAGCGTTTTTGTTGACGGTACATTGAGTGAAGAAGGCGAGCAACGTTTTCTGAAACTCCACAGACGAAAACTTTCAGAAGAAATTGAGAAAAGGATGAATGCGGGTACAAATTCAAGTAATCCTATTGTGAAAATTGAAAATATTTTTGGTGGCAGAAAAAGCGATGATAATGCCGCCGAAACAAGTGAAAAACCTAAAAAAGTGAAAGCCAAACTCGTTGAACGCAACAAAGATGCTGCTATCGACGTGTGGGCAAGCAAAGAAATAAAACAAGATTTTAAAAAAATTGGTTACTACACCGAGACCCGAGACGGCTTAAAAATAGTGGTATCAATCTTCTTGCCCGAAGGTAAAAAAGTAGCTAAAATTACCTTTGCCGATTCGTTTGCCAAACAAGGTAATATGACAACGTTTAGCGACGATGAAGAAAGGGAGGTAAAAGTAGAAGGCTCTTTTGTAGGTGATTGGGTGAAATCCATTTCCGCTTATTTGATTGATAGAGAATATTTGTAATTGGCATTTTAGAAATTCCTTTGCCGCATAATTCTCCGAGGGTTTGAAACCCTTGGAGAATTTTTGTTTTAACAACTACCCAAAGGGGCCCCTCAGTATTTTGGCGTTTTTTAACCTCAAATCCTAATTTTTTCTTAAACCTTCCAACTAACTTGAAGATGTATGAAAATACTTATACATTTGTCTTATATGAAACACCCACATTTTTATGTCCAAACAAAAAATAAACCTTTATGAAGTTTTTCAAGCCCGTTTTCTGCCTTTTGTGCATACATTTTTTCTTTTCCCAAAACCTACTTTTGGCTCAAGATGCTCCCAAGCGTGAATTACGTGGTGTGTGGGTAGCTTCGGTTTTGAACATAGATTATCCCAGCTCTCCCACCACTGATGAGAATACTTTGAAGGAAAACTGGGTCAAATTATTGAATAAACATAAGGAAATGGGTTTAAATGCGCTATTTGTGCAAATTCGCCCTTGTTCCGATGCACTCTATAAATCGAATCTTGTGCCGTGGTCTTATTACCTTTCGGGGCAATCGGGCGTTGGGCCTGCCAATGGTTTTGACCCTTTGCCATACATGATAGAAACGGCTCATGCAATGGGCTTCGAGTTCCACGCTTGGCTCAACCCTTACCGCACATCTTTAGACAATCAAGAGCCGAGTTTCTTTCACGAAAGTCACGTCATGCGGCAACATCCAGAATGGTGTTTCAAATATGGCAAACGTTATATTATGAATCCGGGGATACCAGAAGTGCGGGCGCACGTCGAAATGGTGGTTGAAGAAATTGTAAAAAATTATGACGTAGATGGCATTCATTTCGACGACTATTTTTATCCGTATAAAATTCCGGGGCAAGTCATTCCTGATGGTCAAACTTTTCAACAATACAACGATGGTATTGCAAATATTGAAGATTGGCGGCGACATAATATTGATTTATTGATTTACGATTTGTCTAAATCCATCAAAAAAATAAAACCTCGTTGTCAATTTGGCATAAGTCCTTTCGGGGTTTGGCGCAATCAAAGCCGAGATCCTGAGGGTTCAGCTACGCAAGCGGGTTTGACTTGCTACGACGATCTTTACGCCGATGTGCGCAAATGGTGTCGTGATGGTTGGATTGATTATGTTGCACCACAAGTTTATTGGCAAATTGGCTTTTCGATAGCGGAACATAAAACGATTGTGGAATGGTGGTCTCGCAACGCTGGCAAGACACCTATATACGTAGGGCATGGCGCATACCGCATCGGGCAAGGCAGTAGCCGTGAGCCAGCTTGGAGCGACAGAGGCGAAATTGGGCGACAAATTTTATTAGACAGAACAATGCCCGGCGTGCGTGGTTCAATATATTTCAGCTCTAAATCATTGACAACCAACCCATTAAATATAGCGGATACTTTGCGTATGAATTATTACCGCTTCCCTTCGCTCATACCTCAAATATTAAAAGATACAAGCCTTTTAGCTTGCGAACCACCCGAGCTAAGGAGCGTTACACCCGAAGAGAACAGCGTCATCATCCGATGGAAACCAAGCCAAAAAACAATGCGCCGACTGCCTTTTCAATACGTTATTTATCGCTTCATTAACGGACAAGTAGATTACACGGATGGGAAAAATATCATTGCCATTTTGGGGCATGACTCTAAAGATTTGGCGTGGCGTGATACAACCGTGGTGACGGACATTAGCTACACGTATGCCGTGACGGTGGTGGATTGTGGTCAAAATGAGTCGCTTTCGAGTGAGGCTTATACGATAGGAACGAAGACTCAAAATCCTAAAAAAACAGACTCAAAACCGACTAAACCTAATGACTCTAAACCTGTCGAAAAGAAGAAAAAAGATTCCTGTTGGCGACGTTTTTGGAGAGGCATTTTTGGTTAGAAAAAGACCCCCTCAGTATTTTTGGCTTTTTTAAGGCAAAATACTGAGGGGGTCGTTATTTTTAATTTTTCAAATTAAAGTATTGATAATCAATTATTTACACATGATTTTATAGTTAAATTATTTATCAACATCCAACTTTTGCATCAATTCAGCTAATTTTGATACCGTCAAATCATCTTTAAATTCTTTGGTTTTAAAGAGTCTTTCAAGCTCAATCTCTTTGTTCGGTAATGCTTTAATAAACCCTTTTTTAGTTGGTTTTATAAACACTAATTCCTCATCATTTTTGGAAAAATAATAACGATAATCGTTGACAACTTTATCCGTCACTTTTCCATCATTGTAAGCTCCATTTTCTTTATTTCTGAGTAATTTTTTCTTAATATCTCTCAAAAGTTTTAGCTTAGGCGACCAATAAATGAGTTGCACAACAGTAGCTTCCTTTGAATCAGGTAATTGAACCCTTACAAAAGTGACCGTTTTATCTTCAATAAACATATTGAACGATAATATATCTTTAGCGTCTAACAGAATCTCTTTCCCATTCGGATATTTCAAAAGCACAGTGCTTGTCAACTGGTCGAATTTGTATTGATAATCTTTTTCATAATGTCTATTTTGAGTAAGCCAAATTTCTCCATCATGATATTTATCATCAAAAAAATAAGGATTACCTTCCAAACCGTCGTAGCGGTCGTTGAAAGCGAAAATAGCGTGAGTCTGTCCGTAGCCTAAGGTTTGGTTTAAAGAAACGATGGACTGCGCCTTCAATACACCAATCGAAATCAAGAAAAGCAAGCAAAGATTAATTTTTTTCATTGTGATTCTGATTTTAAAGCATTTAGAAAAACGAGGAATAACTTTTTCAAATGTAGGCTTAAAATATCAAACATACAAGATACCTAATGATATAGTCTAACCTGTCTGCCGACAAAGACCAAAATACTGAGGGGTCTCTTTTTTGTCTTTTTTTCAAAATTAGATATTTTTTTTTAGAAAAAACGAAGAGGTAAAGGGGTGCGTTGGTCTAAGATTTCGAATAAATGTAAGGTATTTTGTCTTGTGCTTTGGGCTTAATGTATGTTACCCACAAATCTAACAGACACCAAGCCCAAAGCACAAAACAAAATACCTTACAATTATTCGATAGGCTTAGACCAACGCACCCCTTTACCTCTTCGTTTTCCCTAAAAAAAATATCTAATTTTGAAAAAAACAGTGGAAAGGGGCCCCTCAGTATTTTGGCAAAAAAACTGAAATATCACACCAACCCCTCCCTTATCAAATCATGCAAATGAACCATGCCCAAATATTGCTCTCCGTCTAAAACCACCAATTGAGAAATACTACTTTCCCGCATGATTTTCAAAGCTTCCACTGCCAACGCATTTGGCTCGATGGTTTTTGGATTTTTAGACATCACATCTTCGGCTTTAATGGTTTTGAGGTCAATATCTTTGATGAGTAGCCGCCGCAAATCACCGTCCGTAATCAAACCACACACCTTATTATATGTATCCAAAACCACGGTTGCGCCCAAACGCTGAGAAGTCATCTCTAAAATAGTGTTTTTCAAATTTGTATCGCAAAATACTGAGGGGGTGCCGTGAATTGGATAAATGTCTCGCACCCGCAAATAAAGTTGCTTTCCCAACGCCCCGCCAGGGTGAAATTGCGCAAAACTTTCGGAGGTGAAGCCCCGCAAAGCCAAAAGAGCCGTCGCCAAAGCATCGCCCATGGCCATTTGAGCTGTGGTGGAAGCGGTGGGCGCAAGGTTGTTTGGGTCAGCTTCTTGCTCGATGGGCGTGTGGAGAATATAATTGGCTTGTTTTCCCAAATAAGAATCTTGATTAGAAACCATACCTATTAATATGCTACCACGGTTTTTCAAAAGCGGGGTCAAAATTTTTATCTCGGGTGTGTCGCCGCTTTTTGAAAGGCAGATAACAATATCATCGGGCTGCACGATGCCCAAGTCACCGTGGATGGCATCGGCAGCGTGCATAAATACGGAGGGCGTGCCTGTGGAGTTGAGAGTCGCCACTATTTTTTGCGCCACAATGGCACTTTTGCCAATGCCCGTGATAATGACCCGCCCTTTTGAATTGAAAATATGCAAAACACATTGCACAAAAGCGTCATTGATGCTTTCACGGAGTTGTATGAGGGCTTCAATTTCGATGTTGAGCGTTTTTAGAGCCGTCTGTTTTATCAATTTATCCATAATTTCTAATTAAAATGTAAAAGTAATTAAGTTGTGTGGAGTTTTTATCAAGGGCTTTTTTAAGGTCTTTTTTTATAGCTAAAATATTGATTTACAACAATTTAGGTCATCAAAACACATCTAATTTGACTATACTATGAATAGGTTAGATAGGTCTTCTTGATAAATTTTTATAAAAAATAAACGGTAAAATTTGTTCGATACCGATTTATTTTTATTAATTTTAGACTCAAATCCGACCTTGTACTTAGGTTGGATTTTATTTTGATAGAAACTATCGAAATTTAATTTTGTGAAAAAATCAGTAGCTGTAATTAGTTTGCTGAAAATGTTACCCCCTCAGTATTTTAACATAAAATGAGTAAAAAACAAATAGGTCATTTTTTTTGAAACACATAGACACATAGGACACATAGAAAATTTGTTTTCAAAAGAAATTTTATAAATTTTAAAGGATAAATGATAAAACTATGTCTCATAAGTGCCTATCCCGATGAAGGTCGGGACAAGTTGTATTAAAAAAAACTACAACCTGTCTGCCGACAAAGGTAGGTTAGACCTTCTTAGATTTTTACTATTAACTTAAAATGAGAAAAACCGTTTTTACTACAAAAAGTAAAAACGATACACAAACATATTTTTTTTAACCAAAAAATTTAAAATCACCCAAAAACTCGTATGTATATGGCGACTATGGAATTGACGACAGATTTGTTACACGAGTCTCTACAAAAATATTTCGGCTTTGATGCTTTCAAAGGAACTCAAGAAGCCGTTGTTAAAAGTGTTTTAGAAGGACATGATACCTTTGTAATTATGCCTACGGGCGGCGGCAAAAGTCTTTGCTACCAATTACCTGCATTGATGATGGAAGGCACGGCCTTGATTATATCGCCCCTCATTGCTTTGATGAAAAACCAAGTGGATTCTATTCGTGGTTACTCCGATAACGACGAAGTGGCGCATTTTTTGAACTCGTCGCTCTCCCGCACCGAGATTAAAAAAGTGAAACAAGACATCGTGGATGGCAAAACCAAACTCCTTTATGTTGCGCCCGAGACCCTCACGAAAGATGAAAATATTGAGTTTTTTCAGAATACAAAAATCTCTTTCGTCGGTGTGGATGAAGCGCATTGTATTTCTGAATGGGGACATGATTTTCGACCTGAATATCGTCGTATCAGAACGATGATTGAGACCATTGACAACCGTGTGCCTATCATCGCTTTGACGGCTACGGCTACCCCAAAAGTGCAGATTGATATTGTTAAAAATCTTGATATGCACGATGAAAACATTTTTATGTCTTCATTCAATCGGGACAATCTTTTCTACGAAGTGCGCCCAAAACCTGCCAAAGAAGAGCAAACTTTCAAGCAAATTATTCAAATCATCAAGGAAGTGCATGAGCAATCAGGCATTATATACGTGCAGTCACGCAAGTCGGCGGAAGATATTGCTAAGGTTTTGGAGGTTAATGGCATCCGTGCCGCCCCTTATCACGCTGGTTTGGACGCAAAAACCCGTGCTAACACCCAAGACGGTTTTTTGATGGAAGATATTGATGTGATAGTCGCCACAATTGCCTTCGGAATGGGTATAGATAAGCCCGATGTGCGTTTCGTGATGCACTACGACATTCCAAAATCCATTGAAAATTATTACCAAGAAACGGGTCGTGGTGGTCGAGATGGTATTCCAGGGCGTTGCATTGCTTTTTACAGTTACAAAGATATTTCTCGTCTCGAAAAATTCTTGCGAGATAAGCCCGTTGCAGAGCGTGAAATGGGTATGCAACTCATGGAAGAAATGACCGCTTATGCCGAAACCACGACTTGCCGCAGAGAGTTTTTATTGCATTATTTTGGTGAAAAATATAATGTAGAAGAATGTAATAAAATGTGTGACAACTGCAAGCATCCACGCCAAAAAATTGATGTGCAGACCGAAATGTTACACTGTCTTGAATCCATTTCTGAACTCGGTGAGCAATATGTGGTGAAAACGATTATCGAGTTTATCATGGGCAACGAAACCAAAGAAATGAAGGACTTTAAGTTCGATAAACACGAACTTTTTGCAATTGGTAAAGGAAAAGACGATGTTTTTTGGCATTCCGTGGTACGTGCAGCGATGCTCAATGACTTGATTTATAAAGAAGTT
>JAYTMW010000133.1:0-2037 GCA_043728105.1 Saprospiraceae bacterium
GTGTTTTTGCCATAAGTAAAATACAGTAATTTATCACTTTGAGATACATCGCTTTTAGTCGTATTCAATTGAAATATTTTCCACGAAGGCGCATAAGAAATCGTTAAGTTCTGTCTATTAATTAAGTATGGGGCTGACTTATAATCAGTAAATTGATTCGATACCATTAAACTTTCAAATGGTATTTGATGCAAATTTCTATCAGGGATAATCACTAAATCATTTCTTTTATACAAATCGTACTCAAAAGGTTGAATGAGTTTTTGATATAAAAAATAAGAGGTTGCCGCGAATGCTTCTTTTTCTTTGTTGGCATTGCTGTAATCTTTTATACGCGTTTGATAATAAACCAATTGATTTTTCAAATCTTTTGACGCGTACTGATAAAAATGCACGGTATCGCGTGAAATATAGAGTGCATGTAAAACCGCTTGTTGTTTATCCAAGTTGTATTGAATAATCGCTTGATTAGGACTTAATTTCTGTTGCAAGGATGCCAAAGATTGCTCTGATGCATTTGATTCTAATACTTTTAGCAACATCAACTTTTCAAGTTGTCGATTTAGGTTAGCGATTCTATCCGTCGTTTTATAATCATTTAACTGATGCACATTACTTTCACCTACCAATTTATCGAATTCAGATTTTAAAAAAGCTGTACTATCGTTTTTATTGAGTAATTCAATATCTCGAAATAAAATACCCGATTTCATGCGTTCGCTAAATAGAAAAGCATCTTCAAAGCACTGTTTATCCTTAGTTTTGCTATAATATTCATAAACAGCCTTCAAAGCGGTAGGATAGAGTAAATTACCAATAACATTTTGAAAAGCAATCATTACATTATTTTCAAGAACATTAATTGTATTAAAAAGCAATGAGTCTGCCTTTTTATAAATATCAATTGTCTTTTTTAAATCTTCTAATTTTTTGTATTTAAGATATTTTTCCCAATAAGAATGGGCAACCAAATTTAGAGGAACAAAAGCGTACATGGCACTATAAGGCTTTGTGGATAATTCATATGTTTTGTTTAGAGGCAACATATCTAACGGATCCAGTCCATTATGACCGACTAACCAAGCATTGGCATAGCGAAGAGCTTCACTATGATTGTACTTTATTGAATTTGTATCACTATAAGCTAAAATCAAAAAGTAAAAAGCTTCAGTTTTTAGTACATGTCCAATTAAAGAATCTTGTGAATGATATTTTAAAAATTGCGAATAATACCTAATAGCATTATCACTATTTTTTTTAAAATTGATGCTATAATTTCCAAGTAATCGTTGTTCAAAAGCGTAAAAGTTGCCTTGTTTACTTACATTGTTTCTAAGTGTTGTTAAATTTGAATAAAAAAGAAAAGTATCTCCCTTAAAAATATTTAAGATGCAATAATTTCGAACTAACTCTTGAAAACGAGGATGGTTTTCTTTTACTAAAGAGATTGCCTTTTTAAAATAAACCTCGGCTTCATCATAAAGCTTTTTTTGCAAAATTGTATCTTTAGCAGCATCACCTAATTTCTTTGTCATTTGCCCTCTAAAACTCGTCGCTCTTGCTAATGTGACACTGTCTATAAAAGGTGTATTGGTCAATAAATGAATGGCATTTTCTGCATGATAACGCCCCATTTCATTATTTCTCTTAATAAAATTGACATAAATCATCCCCAATTCATTATATCCACTGAATTGTTTCAAATACGGATTTGTCTGAAAAATATCATACGCACGGGGCATATAACTAAATATAGAATCGGGATAATCACTGAATTCATAAAATAAATGCCCCAATTGCGTCAGGCACATAGCCGTGCGGAGATGATTCTCACCGTATATTTTTTCATACCCCACTAAAGCTTTTTTGAGATATTGCTCTGCCATTTTAGGTTTGAATGTATGATATGCCCATGTGCCTATGTTGTAGTTGTAGTCTGTTTGAGTTAAAATACTGAGGGGGGGTAATGTTTTTTCTGAAACCTTAATCCATTGATAAGCTATCGAATCTTCATTCATATTGAGATTGATATATGCC
>JAYTMW010000134.1:0-5909 GCA_043728105.1 Saprospiraceae bacterium
ATAACCACTTTCACGCACGGTTTGTGCTATTTTTTTAGCAATATTTACATCTTTTGTATTCAAATTGACATTATACGCTATCAAAAAATCTCTTGCGCCGATGACCGTTGCACCCGAGCGAGGGTTAAATACTGAGGGGCCAAAATCGGGTTTCCAATCAGGTAAGGTGAGTTTTTGTTTTAAGCCTTCATACTCACCACCTCTTATGTTTGCTAAGTTTTGACGTTCAGGTTTTGAGGCTGAATTTTCATATAAAAAGACAGGAATACCTTCATTTTCGTTTAAAATACTGAGGGGGTCGCCAACTTTTGCCGCTAACTTTTTTGACCACTCAATCGTCTCTTCCATAGTCACTCCACTAATTGGAATCAAAGGGCAAACATCCGTTGCACCTATACGTGGGTGTTCGCCTGTTTGCAAGCGCATGTCAATCAGTTCAGCGGCTTTTTTGATGCCTTGAAACGCTGCTTCAACCACGGCTTCAGGCACACCTGCGAAGGTCATCACGGTTCGATTGGCAGCTTTCCCCGAGTCAATGTGCAGCAATTTTACCCCTTCGACACTACGTATAGCATCAGCAATTGCTTGAATGATGCGCTCGTCACGTCCTTCACTAAAATTTGGAACACATTCTAAAATTTTGTTCATAAAATTACTTAGAAAAATAAATGATTTACTCGGCAGATAAATCAGCCGCTACAAAAGACAAAGCTAAAAGGACTTGTCGTATTATTGCAAAAAAATTGACATCACATGCCCGTAATGTGGCTTTCGCCAACGCAAATTTATTTCCCTCATTCCGACACTTTCGACACGCCCGATGTGGTGGCTGTTGGTGGTGATTTATCGCCCGAACGTTTGCTATTGGCATACAGTCTTGGCATTTTTCCGTGGTATAACGAAGCCGATGAACCCGTCATGTGGTGGTGTCCCGACCCTCGCTTAGTGCTTTATCCTGACGAGCTGAAAGTATCAAAAAGTATGCGTCCGTTTTTCAACCAAGAAAAATTTAAGGTGACGTATAACGTTGATTTTCAACGAGTTATGCGGACTTGTATGCTCAATGACAGAAAAGACCAAGAAGGTGGTTCATGGATAAATGAAGATATGATTGTTGCTTACACGATGTTGCACAAGGCAGGATTTGCACATTCAGTGGAGGTTTGGGAAGGCGAAGAATTGGTCGGTGGACTTTATGGCGTGGCCTATGGTCGCATTTTTTATGGTGAAAGCATGTTCTCAAAAGTGTCGAATGCGTCCAAGTTTGGCTTCATCAGTTTTGTTCAAAAAATAAAAGATATGGGTATCGAATTGATTGATTGCCAACAAGAAACAGCGCATCTATCGAGCCTTGGCGCAAGAATTATTTCACGTGATTTATTTTTGGAATCCATCAAAAAAAATGAAAATGCGCCGCAAATACTGAGGGGGTGCCTCTATTAAATTTCATGAAATTAAAAAAAATATTCCTTAAAAAATAAAGTTGAAAATAATTTGGCATTTAAGCAAAACAATAGTTTTACCATAAATGCCAAACCATTTTTTTAAAACCCTACATAATATTTACTCACTGTTTTTGCTACGCAAAAAGGCGTGCAAACGTGATTTTTCTACGGATTGAAGCTATTTTTGAGAGAAAAATTTCCAATTTTTCTCTCAAAAATAGCTTCAATCCAAAAAAATTTTCAAAAACGTTTTTTTGCGCAGCAAAAACGAGGCGTGAACATTTTATGTAGGGTTTCAAAACCATTTTCACTAAAACGGACGAGTGGCCTTAGTAAAAGCCTTTTGATAATATTTTTCAAACAAGTTATTTTCCCGCACGCCCGAATCGGAAGAGTGTACAAATATGATTTCTGTATCACTTTTGATGTTCGTCACTATCCCTACGTGATTGATTCTATCTTCCGAACTCGTCTTGAAAAAAAGCAAGTCACCCACGCGTAAGTCCTTGATTTTCAACGTTTTACCCACGGTTGCCATATCAGCAGAAACACGGGGCAACTTCAAATCTGCTGAGTTGAAAGCCACCGTAACCAAGCCTGAACAATCCATGCCCGACGACGATGTGCCACCATATTTATAAGGTGTGCCGACGTAAGAACGAGCCGTTTTGACAATTTTCTCAATTTTTACTGAGGGATACGTTTTACTCTCCGTCTTGTCATTAGACTTGTCATTGGGATTGTAGGAGCTTTTTTTGAAAAGAAAGCAACTACCCAATAAGGTTAACCAAAGAAAAAACAATACATGTTTAATCCGATAAGGATGGATATACATAAAATGTGTTTTAGATGAAATTGGTTTAACAAGGCAATAATATAAATTAAAACGTTAATTCATGTTGAAACGATATGTAATGATACCACAATCTTCGCCCTGCCCTTTGTCGAAACGAAAAGATTTGGCGTTTTGAACAGCTACGTTAATAAGGTCAGCATCAATGGTGGAAGAACCCACGGCTTTGAATTTTGCCGTCGTCACTTCGCCTTGAGCATTCACACACACCGCAATGGCCACTTTTCCGACACCCACAACTTTTTCTTTAAGCGCAAAAGATTGTGTGATAATACGATTTTCGAGACCACTTGAAATTTCTCCAGGACTCATTGCCGCTGATTTCATCTCTACCGAACGGGTTGTAGTGTTATAGGATTTGGGAACGTCATTGGGCGTAACTGCCGCTGGCGCAGGTGGTGGAGCTATGGCGTAGGCGGCGGGCGCATTCACAACAGTTGTAGGCACTTCAACCTTAGTTGCTTCCACAGATTTGACGGATACTGTTACATTTTTGCTTTCTCTTACGTCTAAGCGGATTTCAGAAATGGCTTTGCGGGGCAAGGTGATTTCAGTTTCATCTGCTTGTTGCAAAACGAGTTTATTATTTTGAAAAGAAATGACTTTACCGTTTAAGATAGAGCCGTCTGTTTTCACGATTTGGTCTTGCGCCCATGTTGTGAGCGTGACTGATAATAAAAGGAGTGTGAAAAAAAATCTGTTAGTCATTATTTTAATTTTTAGTAAATTAATAAATCAGATTTTAAAGGTAGGGAGAAACTTTTAAACGACAAAATATTTGAGTATTGAGTTTTAGACGTGAAAAATATGATGCGTAACGCTTCATCAAGCCGAAGGCATGACTGAGGGGGTACATGGATTTAATAAGACTTTAACACTTGATTTTGATACATATTAAGGTGTGAATAGATGAAGTGATTGTATATACTCACTGTTCTGAGCTTAGCACAAAAGGCGTGTTTGAAAGCTTTTTTCGTGAGTAATTGATTATTATTATGCCATTCATCGTTCATCATTTATAATTCATCATTACCTAAAAGACCCATTTTATTCTTTTTTAATATTAATGTTCCAACAATTTATAAGTTTTTTCATTTTTTATTTTATCGCAAAATGCTGATAATCAATGAGTTACGCTTTTATTTGTTTTTTATTTAAAGAAAAAACAACAATTTCGGTGAAAATATTTGTTTATAAAAAAGATTTGTTTTATTTTTGTAGCATTAAAAACGAAATTGTTTTAAACTAAAATTTAGATAACTTAAAAAAGAAATCATTATGATACGCGACGATAGGGTTCAACTCAACGATAGATTCGTGAGAGTTTTTAAAATGTTGGAAGACAAAGGTGTTATCGTGAAGAACGATAGAAATGGTAAAGGCGTAGGCGATGTGGCGGAGAAGGTTCTTGGCAACAAAAGTTATGGTCACATTATCAGAGCCTATTTGGACGGTGGTAGCAAGCGTGTGATTGACTATGGTCAAGCCCGTATGTTCTGTCGTGCTTACACAATCAACGAAGAGTTTATGATTGACGGCGTGGGTTCTCCATTCGATGGTGACGCTCCCGAAGGTAAATTGTATAATTTGTTTATGACAGGCGAAGCCAAAGGCGGCAATATTCTCTTCACGAGCGTGGAAGCCTTTGCGGGTACTGCGGTTGACGTTGGATCATTTTCAAAGGAAAACAACAGCTTTTTTGCTATTCCTGGTATTTCGGGCGGTAATTTAGTGGCTTTCCCAATCAGTGGTAACTCAATGGAGCCAATCATTAGCAATGGCGATATTGTTATTTGCCGTGAGTTGGGTGGTTTGCAAGACATTAAAGAGAATGAGATTTACGCCATTCGCTCTAATGGAAATGTTTGGATAAAATACGTGCAATGTATTCGCAACCGTGCGGGTCGTGTCATTCAATTGAAATTGGTTTCAGCCAACTATTTGGAATACGACCCATTCATTGAAGAAGCGAGTGAATACACCCGTTTATATAAGGTGATTCGTCGAATCAGCCAATTCTAAAAAAAAGAGATTATAATCAGAGATTTTTCTCTCGTTTTAATATCCTGCTGTTTTTTTGATGCGATGTCCCGAAGCTACATGTAGCTTTCGGGACGTTTTTTGTATCGGCAGATTCATCCGCCGAAGGAAATATAACACGTTCATAAATACATCGACAGATAAATCAGCCGATACATTCCACAAAAAGGGCTTTCTCGATTGAACGAAAAAGCCCTTTTCTATTTTTATGCTGCGGCAGATAAATCAGCCGCTACTTAGAATTACACCGCAAAACTCTC
Organism: Saprospiraceae bacterium; assembly: GCA_043728105.1. GTDB lineage: Bacteria > Bacteroidota > Bacteroidia > Chitinophagales > Saprospiraceae > JAAFJT01. Next base: position 4,599 of record JAYTMW010000134.1, read on the forward strand.
TCCACAGCCACACGTGCGAGCCGCATTTGGATTATTAAACACAAAACCCTTTCCGTCCAAACCGCCCGAAAACTCCAAAGTGGTATTGAAAAGATAGAGAAAACTCTTCAAATCAGTCACGACTTTGATGCCATTGTGTTCAAAATTTTGATCGTTAGGGCGACCTTCATTGTCAAAATCCATTTTGTAAGACAAACCCGAACAACCACCACTTGTCACACTTACCCTCACAAAATATCCGTCGTTCATTTTTTCTTGTTTCAGAATTTCGACGATTTTAGTTTTTGCAGAATCCGCTACGAATATCATTTTTGTAAAAATTTAATTTTGAGAAAATAAAAATTTTCGTATTCAATTGAAAATCAATGAATTAACTCATTTTTTTTATAAAAAAGAAAAAAAAGGCAACCATTGAAGCGGTTGCCTTGTTCTTTTTTTGAAACTTAAACAGCAAGCGCTTCGCCAACTTCAACCAAATTTTTTGATTGATAATCCTTGATAGCCGCTTTTATAGCATCTTCGGCTAACACTGAACAGTGAATTTTCACAGGCGGCAACGCCAATTCTTCCACGATGTCCATATTGTCAATGGCTAAAGCTTGGTCAATAGATTTGCCTTTCAACCATTCAGTAGCCAACGATGAAGAAGCAATAGCTGAACCACAACCGAAAGTTTTGAACTTCGCATCTTTGATAAGACCCGATACTTCATCCACTTCGATTTGAAGACGCATCACATCACCACATTCAGGAGCACCCACGAGACCCGTGCCAACCGTTTTTTTACTTTTATCAAGCGTTCCCACGTTGCGGGGATTTTCGAAATGCTCAAGCACTTTTTGAGAATAAGCCATGATATATAATATTTTAAATTTTTCAGAAAATTTATTTAATCAATTTGTTTCCAACAAAGTTAAAAACAATTTTTATTGAAATCAAGTTCATTTAGAGGTAACGACGTTTTAGTAGGTCAGAAATTTTACCCCCTCAGTATTTTTCGAGTTTTCAGTTTTGGGTTACGAGTTTTGAGTAATTAACTCAAAACTCGTAACCCAAAACTCAAAACTCCTAATGTTCAGACCATTCAACTTTACTCAAATCAACACCTTCTTTAAACATTTCCCAAATCGGGCTCAAATCACGCATGTGATTTACGCCTTTAGTAATGGCTTCGATGGTGTAATCCACATCGTCTTCGGTTGTGAAACGACCCAATGAAAAACGCAATGATGAATGCGCCAAATCGTCGCCCAATCCCATCGCCACCAACACATAGGATGGTTCAAGACTCGCCGACGTACACGCCGAACC
>JAYTMW010000135.1:0-5922 GCA_043728105.1 Saprospiraceae bacterium
GAGTTTTATTGGGCTCGTTTGGGTGACAATCAGCCTGGTGGAAAGGGTTCTTCGCCCGCCATGGCGCACGGCATTTTCTGTATTTTGAATGCTCGATTGAACAATACAGATAAGGCTTTTGCGCAATTTATGGATGCGCACAAACCCAATCAAGTGCCGCCTTTTGGAGTGCTTTCTGAAACGGCGGGTGGCACAAATCCATATTTTGCAACGGGTGCAGGTGGCTTTTTGCAAACGCTTTTGAATGGGTTTGGTGGTTTGGAAATTACGGATGAAGGCATTATTCAGAAGTATAAACCTCGTTTGCCGAAGCAATGGAAATCGTTGACTTTGAAGGGGATTGGGTATGAAAAGAAGACTTTTGTGATAAAAAATGAGTAGGTTTTTTTTAACACATAGGCACATAGGACACATAGTTTTTTTCATAAAGAATTGATTTTCAATGAATTATACATGATACTATGTTCCTTATATGCCTATGTGTTGAAAAAAATAACTTACTTATTATTTCAATTAAAAAAAAACTGTTTGTGACTTACAGCCACAAACAGTTTTTTTTTATGAAACAAACAATTTAAACAAATTCTGATACCGTGATAGGTTGAACCCAACCAAATTTATCGGCAATTTCGCCAGAACGCATTTTGTCAATCGTCATTTTTATCATATTGCCAATCGTCCGTTTTTCGACTGGAGGTAAAATCATTTTTACATCTCTAAAAGTGATTTCACTGACGTGAGAAATAACTGCGGCTGTGCCGCAACCAAAGGCTTCCGTCAACTTCCCAGCGTTATAAAATCCTGTGAGCTCTTCAACACTCAAATTACGTTCTTCAACTGGTATGCCTTTATCACGAAGCAGCTTTAAAATAGTGTCACGAGTGATACCCCTCAGTATTGTGCCGTCGGTGGGAGGCGTTACGAGCGTTCCATCAATCACAAACATGAGGTTCATTGTGCCAGCTTCCTGGATATATTTATGTTCGGCAGCGTCCAACCACATGATTTGATCATAACCATTTTTATTAGCCAAACGGGTAGCCAATAAAGCACCTGCATAGTTGCCAGCGGCTTTGGCTTCACCCATGCCTCCGTGTGCTGCCCGAATGTATGTTTCTTCCGCCCACAAGGTAACTGGTTTCGCATAATAAGGCCCAACTGGACCCGTGATAATCACAAATTTATAGTTTTCAGACGGACGAACGCCCAAAGCCTCATCGCAAGCGTACATAAACGGACGCAAGTATAAGGCACTTCCCTCCGCTGGTGGAATCCAATCACGATCCAAATCCACTAAGGTTTCAACAGCTTGACGGAACAAATCATCGGGTATCTCCGGCATACACAACCTTCGAGCCGAAGCATTAATACGCTGCGAGTGCATTTCACAACGGAACAAAGCAGGTGTACCGTCTTTCATCTTTGAGGCTTTCATGCCTTCGAAAATGGATTGTCCGTAGTGAATGGCTAAATTTGCAGGGTGTAATTCGAGTGAGCCAAAGGGCATGATTTCAAAATTTTTCCACGACCCCTCAGTATAGTCAGCCACAAACATGTGATCGCTGAAAACATGCCCGAAAGGAATATTGTTAAAATCAAGACTCGATAAACGAGATTTTTCTGTGAGACTTACATTAAATTTGTACTTCATTGTCTATATATTTATAAATTGGTTAGGACTTAACAAAGAGTAGGTTGAAAATATAAAATTCAAATACCCTCCATTTTAAGTTAAACAAATTTAAATTTTAATTTCTAAAAATCCAAATTAAAAATCCTATTTTTATGCTTTTATGAAATTATATCTCTAAAACTAAATTAGTATGTTGATTATTTGAAATTATATTTGGAATTTACTATTTTTAATTTTATTTTAAATCAAAAATTTTATTTTGAAAAATAGCTATCTTGATTACAAAGTTTTTGCCGTTTCTGATATAAACAAAATTAACGAAAAAATATCAGGCGGTAACGAAAAGCACATATTGGTTGTTACATCACAAGATGATGATGCCGAAATGGTTGCTTTTTTAGATAAAATATTGTCCGCCGTGAAGATACAACTACTTACAGATTGTTTAATACTGAGGGGTATGGATTCTTCAGATTTTCCATCGTTTTCAAATTTGGTAGTGCATAACAAGGTTAGTAAAATTCTTGTTTTTGGTTTCAAACCATCTGATTTAGGTCTCGTTTTTCAGACCCCTCAGTATTTCATAACGGAAATTTTGGATTATAAGTTTTTGTTTGTTGATAATCTTTCAATTATCTTTAGACAAGTTGAAAGGAAGAAAGCATTGTGGGATAATTTACAAATTTTGTTCTCATAAATTCACCGCTAATTTCTATCTTTATGATTTTAAATCAATAACAAATAAATATGATTTTCAGAAAAAATAATTTGAATATTGGCGTTGGTCTCGGCATGATTTTTCCGATGCTCTTTTTTGGCATAGTGTCGGGTCTGACAACTTTAACACATGTCAATTTTAAACTCAGAACCATTGCCCTAATTGGGTTGTGTAGCAATATGATTTTGATGCAAATTTTTAGAAAAAATCGTGCAAACGAATCAATTAGAGGAGTTGTTTTTGCTACTGTTGGTTTGGCTGCAGTTTGGTTTATATATTTTAGTCAAGAAATAATGGAAGAGTTTTAATTTTTACTATGGAAGATGTCGTTTTCTTTTTGAACACTCAAAACAATGTTATAAATGATGTTTTTTTTGCCGACAAGCTGTCGTTGCAAAAATGGGATGAAATGTTGGCACGAGGGTGGCGACACAATGGTCTTATGGTTTTCAGACTCAGCCTCGACATTGATGACAACGGTAACTTTTGTGCTGTTATTCCACTGCGTTATGGTTTAAAAGATTTTGAATTTAGCAAAAGTCAACGAATAATTTTAAAGCGCAACCAAGATTTAACCCATGTTTTTCGACCTGCCAAAATTGATCACGAAAAGCACGATTTGTTCTTCAATCATGTTGTGAAATATAGAAAAAATCATCCTGATTCTCTTTTTGATTTTATTTCTGCCGACCCAAAAAGACCCTTCAAAACGTGGGAATTATGCGTTTATAAAGGTGATAAATTGGTGGCTTGCAGCTTCATGGATGTCACGCCTCATTCCATTTCGAGCACTTATGCGATGTATGATTTAACAGAATCAAAGCGTAGTTTGGGCATCTACACCATGCTTTTGGAGTTAGAATATGCCATTTCTAAAAGAAAAAGACACTATTATCCTGGATATGCCTTCGAGCAACCTTCTTTTTATGACTACAAAAAGAAGTTCAAAAACGTAGAATTTTACAATTGGCAAAACGAAACTTGGCTGCCCTTGAAATTAAAAGATGAAACAAAATTATCAAACTTTTTTAACCCCCAATATCAAAACAAATGACAACAAATGTCAACGAATATTTTTACAGAGAAATATTCTCCCTCGACGATTGGGAGTATTTTCTGACCGCTGGTTGGGACAGAATTGGCGATTATTTTTTTCATCGTCGTTACGATTTTTCACAAATTCCATTTTTGCCAGAAGGCATGTATTATAGGTCGCAGTTGTTGCCTTTGCGGTACAATTTGGATCAAAATTTTGAATTTTCTAAAAGCCAAAGAATAATTTTAAAACGCAATGAAGATTTGAGAAGAATTTATAAACCAATTGAAATTACAGAAGAAAAATTGGATTTATTCAACCGTTGGTATGCCTTTCGTTTCAAAAAAGAAGCCTCTATTTTTACTTGGGTATCGAATGAAGCAAAGCCTTTTCCGACTTTTGAAGTCTCGTTTTATAAAGGCGACAAACTGATTGCATGCAGTTTTTTTGACGTTATGTCCAAAAGTCAGTACAGCACTTCCGCCATGTTTGACCCCGATGAAAAACATCGTAGCTTAGGTACACTTACGCTTTTGGCAGAGATTGAATTTGGCTTGTTGAACAATAAAAAGTATCATTATCCAGGTCATGCTTATTTGGCCCCCTCAGTATATGACTATAAAAAACGCTTCAATAATATGGAAGGATTTGATTGGGATAGTCAAACTTGGGTGCCCGTGGCAAGGCTTGTTTAAACAAATAAACCAACAAATAATCCGTTTAATGCCTTTTTACAAATATTAAAACTAACTTTACCTACCATTTTACGTTAAAAAATGCACCCGACTATCTTTTTAAACATTAGAATAATTTTACTTTGGCACTTTATACTCACTGTTTTATGCAGCGCACAAAGGCATATTAAAAAAAGGACTAAACGGATTGATTTAATTTTTGAATAGAAAAATTGAAAATTTTTCTATTCAAAAATTAAATCAATCCGAAAGAAACAATCCTCATGTACGCCTTTTGTTGGTAGCACAAAATAGTGAGTATAAAGTGCCAAAAGTTGAATAAATAAGCCTCTTTAATTCTCTTAATTTTATTTTATGAAGAAACAACAAACGACTTCCAACATATTAATGGTTCGTCCTGCAAATTTTGGATTCAATACAGAGACCGCTTCTAACAATGCTTTTCAGACTCAAGATACAGCCTACTCAACCCAAGAAATTATAGAAAAAGCTAAAGTAGAATTCGATAATTTTGTCAATGTTTTGAAAGCTCGAGCCGTAAATATTATGGTGGCAGATGATTCAGTAGTGCCGAAAAAGCCCGATGCTATTTTTCCAAACAACTGGTTGACCATGCACGAGGATGGTACGATGTTTTTATTCCCGATGTTTGCCGCCCTTCGTCGTCTTGAACGGAACGAAGGAATCATACAAATGCTTGAAAATCAATACGTTGTGAAAAAAAAGATTCACCTCGAACATTATGAAGGCGTACAAAAATATTTAGAGGGAACAGGCAGTATGATACTTGATAGAACCCACGAAATCGTGTACGCTTGCCTCAGCCTTCGCACGGATTTAGAGTTGCTCGATGAATATTGCGACTTGATTCATTACAAACGCATCGCTTTTCGAGCGGTTGACAGCGAAGGACAAGATATTTATCATACCAATGTCATGATGGCTTTGGGCGAAACTTTTGTCGTAATTTGCCTCGACACGGTCATAAATGATGCAGAGAGAATGAATTTAATCAAGCATTTTGAGCTAACAAATAAGGAAATTATTGAGATTTCATTGGAGCAAATGATGCAATTTGCGGGGAACATGTTGCAAGTAAGAAATGATTTTGACGAGACTTTTTTAGTAATGTCAAAGCAAGCATATAGTTCACTAAATCCTTCACAAATTGCTCATATTCAACGACATACAGAGATACTTTATTCAGATATAAAAATTATAGAAACCTTCGGTGGTGGTTCAGCAAGATGTATGATGGCAGAGATTTTTTTTGAAAAAAAAGAGGCCACTGAAGCATAACTTAAAAACTACTAAGGAATGAATAATCAATAAAAATATTTTTTTTAATTTAAACAACTCAAATATGTCGAATGTACAATCTCGTTTAGACTCCGTAAAAAGAGACGGATATGATTTCCAAATCGGAGATTTTATCAGTAAAGGTTTTTCCATTTTCGGTAAAAATGCCGCCATGTTCATCGGATTTCTAATGGTTTCCGTCGTGATAAGCATTGTTTTAAGATTTATCCCACTTCTCGGTCAATTGGTTTCTTTTGTTATTTCAGGGGCAATGGGTGCTGGTTATTTTATCGTTGCGCACAAAACATATAGAAACGAACAAGCCGAATTTTCAAACTTTTTTGATGGGTTCAAAGACTGGGTTCAGCTTTTCTTGAACACCCTAATCGTAACGTTCATTGTTCTTATCGGCTTTCTTCCCGCTATTATTTTCTTTGTAAAAAGTTACGGTTTCGACAGCAGTGCGATTGATTTACAAGATCCAGAAGCCATCTCAGACCTAATTAAAGGCTTCGGTGTTTTATACATTTTCTTATATGCT
>JAYTMW010000136.1:0-1522 GCA_043728105.1 Saprospiraceae bacterium
ACCTTTCAGTCTTTGTTAAAATCATCGGTCGTGAAGAAGTAAACCAATCTGGTGGCTCGTCGTTTTTCAAAAACTCGACAGTGAACTTTTAAATGGTAATTAATTAATATCATCATTCGAAGCTCCATATAAGTTTGTTAATTTAAGAAGTTAAGTCGAAAACATAAATGTCATCACATAAAGGAGAAAAAGTAAATTCATATTCGACAGCGTTTAGATCGCAGCATGTATCAAGCTGGAGTTCTTCAAGTCCAAAAATAGGCATTCGGAAGTATGCTGAGCTGCACGAACTACCAACAGAAACTTTTAGACGTTGGACCAAAGCTAAGCTTGATCCATTTTTGACGCCTATTATTAAAAAGGCAAGGTTTACTATAGTGAAGTTTGGTATAATTGATAACTCATGACATTATTCAATCTTCTTTATTTTAGGGGAAAAGTCACAAGGGATATTGCATTAAATCGTATTCGCAATCTCTTATAAATAAGCATCTGAAAGATTGGAAAGATTCAGGTTTAACAAAGCAACTATTCGCCAGTTCCAAAGAAATCCCTGTTGAGACTATACGAAAATGGATAAGTAAATCAGAGTTGACACCCGTTACCACAAATATCGAAGAAAAAATCACAGCGGTTAAGTTAGAAATACAAAATTTCAAGGTGAAAGAAATTGATGTAGATAGAATTCAACAGTTTTTTATTGATTCAGAACGTAATACAGATACGGCTCTTATTCTGGTTGAATTTCGTTTCAAGGATGATATTTTATTGGCGACCAACAAAATTTTCGTTTGCGATATTGATGAGAAGGTGTACGATGAAAAAATTACCAAACAAGAATTCAAAACAAATTGTAAACCAGAGGTTATGATGGATGGAATTGTGAATGACTGCGATGCTAATTTGATGTCTGCATGCAATTTAGAGGATAAAGCGGATAAAAATGAGATATCTCATGATAAACATATCATTTCCAGTGAAATTTGTGCAAACAAGAAGGAAGAAGTCAAGAATTATGTGTCGTCTATTTCCGTAAATGATGTTACGATTTGTGATGCAGATGAGATTATCAATGATATAATATTATTACCGGCATGCGATAATGAAATTGATGATAAGTATGACGAGGAAAACGAGGCAGTCGATCATAATTATTTGATGTCTACTAATATCGATGCAAATGATAATTTTGATTCAGTTGCAACATTTATGATGAAATTTAAGCGTGGGATTGATAATGTCGCTGTGTTAGAACAAATGAGAAGTTTAGCGGCCAAAAATGAAGGAAAAGTTGTAACAGATGTCTTCGGTGTCTCTTTGCGCGCTATTGACTTCAAACGATTGAGATCAGATTTATTACTTGATGATAATGAAAAGTGGCTAAATTGTGAAATCATAAATTTATCAATGACCATTCTTAATAAGACAAGAAAGGAATTTGAAATCGATCCCTCAATTCATCTAGGTAACACTTTTTTTTTCAATAAACTAGTCGGAAATAGGCTATCTTCAGTAAAAAGAA
>JAYTMW010000137.1:0-11578 GCA_043728105.1 Saprospiraceae bacterium
CGTAGCCTACACACCCATTACGTTTTGGGATCCTGAATGGCGCAACTATCGAGGTGGTCAAGCACAACCGATTTGGATTATGAATATGCAGGATAAAACCCTCGTTCAGACACCTCAAACCGACCGTGAAAGACATACCGACCCTGTTTGGTTTAAAGGTGAAGTCTATTTTTTATCAGAAAGAGATTATGCCAATAACGTCTGGAAATTCAATCCAAAAACCAAGGATTTGAAGCAAATTTCGTTTCATAAAGACTTCGATTGTAAGAGTATTGATGCTTGCGGCGATAGAATTGTGTATGAGCAAGCGGGCTTTTTGCACGTGTTTGACCCCGCCACAAACAAAGCTAAACAATTGATTATCAATGTAAAAGGTGATTTTAATTGGGCTCGACCTCGTTGGAAAGACGTTACGGGCAACGATTTAGTCAATGCTTCTTTGTCGCCAACGGGTCAACGGGCGGTGTTTGAATATCGAGGTGATATTTTTACGATTCCGAAAGAAAATGGCGATGGTCGCAACATCACAAACACGAGTGGCGTGGCGGATAGATCGCCCGTGTGGTCGCCCGATGGGAAAAAAATTGCTTGGTTTTCGGATGCCAGCGGCGAATATCAATTGATGATTGCCGACCAAATGGGCATGGAAAAACCAAAGGCTATTTCGTTTCAAAAACCCACTTTTTTCTTCAAACCCGTTTGGTCAAGCGATGGAAAATATATTTCATTTAGCGACACCGATTACACGATTTGGGTTGTGGATGTGGCAGCGGGGACGACAAAAAAAGTAGATTCCGACCGCATGGCGCACCCCAATCGGACGATGAATCCCTCTATTTCAACGGATAGTAAATGGATTGCTTACGTCAAAATTTTGGATAATCAGTTCAAAGCGGTGCATTTATACAACATTGAAACGGGTGTGAAAACGCAAATTACGGATGGTTTGGCGGATGCGATTGACCCCGTTTGGGATGCGTCGGGCAAATATTTATACTTTTTGGCGAGCACCGATTATGGTGTTTCTGCCGCTTGGCTCGACATGAGTTCCTACGATTTGCAAGTGACACGTGGCTTATACGTGGTGGTTTTAAACAAAAAAGACCCTTCACCACTTTTGCCAAAAAGTGATGAAGAAGAAGGCAAAGACGACAAAAAAGAAGCAAAAGACAGTTCAAAAACCACAATTATTGATTTAGATGGCATCAGTCAACGCATTTTATCGGTCAATATTCCTTTGCGCAATTATACGGCTTTGATGGCTGGCCCCAAGGATTATGTTTTTTATACAGAAAATGTACCGAACCAACAAGGCGCAACTTTGCACCGTTATAATTTTAAAGATAAAAAAACGGAGGTATTTTTAACGCCCATAAATTTCGGCACAACCTCGCACGATAGAAAACAATTGCTCTATCAAAGTAAAGACACTTGGGGCATTGTGAAAACGGATGGCACGCCAAAAATAGGTGATGGCAAGTTGACCATTGACCTAAAAACCAAGATAGTGCCGCAAGAAGAATGGGCGCAAATTTTGAAAGAAGGCTGGCGATACATGCGTGATTTTTTGTATGTGGATAATGTGCATGGTGCGCCGTGGAAGCAAGTGTATGAGTGGTACAGTCCGTGGGTAAAAGATTGTCGGCATCGCACGGATTTGAATTACATCGTGGATATTTTGAGCGGAGAAGTTGCCATTGGGCACTCGTATGTGAGCGGGGGCGATTTTCCCGATGTAAAACGGGTTGCAATTGGTTTGTTAGGGGCTGATGTAGCAATTGAAAATGGTGGTTTTCGGATTAAAAAAATCTACACGGGTGAAAATTGGAATCCAGATTTGAAAGCCCCTTTGGCGGTGCCGGGTGTGGATGTGAAAGAAGGAGATTACATCGCCGCAGTCAATGGTGTGCCACTTAATACAACTAATAATTTTTACAGCTATTTTGAAAATAAAGCGGATAAACAAGTGAAGATTTCGGTCAATAACACGCCTAATACTGAGGGGTCTCGACTTGTCACGGTTGTGCCTATTGCAGACGAAGGTAGTTTGCGCTCACGTGATTGGGTGGAAGGCAATCGCCGCAAGGTGGATTCGATGTCGAAAGGGCAATTGGCATACGTGTATATTCCGAACACGGGTCGCCCGGGCTACAATTATTTCAACCGATATTATTTTTCACAAATGGATAAACACGGAGCAGTCATTGATGAGCGCAACAACGGCGGCGGCTCGGCAGCGGACTATATCGTGGATGTTTTGGCTCGCAAACTACACGGTTATTTCAACAGTCGAGTGGAGGGGCATAAACCATTCACCGTTCCCGATGGCGCAATTTGGGGGCCAAAAGTGATGATTATCAACGAAAGAGCGGGTTCTGGCGGTGATTTGATGCCTTATTTGTTTAAAGAAAAGAAAGTAGGCCCTCTCGTAGGCGTGCGCACATGGGGCGGTTTGGTCGGCACATGGGATACACCACCGTTTATTGATAGGGGCAGAATGGTTGCTCCACGGGGTGGTTTTTATGATGTGAATGGCAAATGGTCTATCGAAGGTGAAGGCATTGCGCCCGATATTGAGGTGGCTCAAAATCCCGCCGAAGTCTTAAAAGGCAACGACCCGCAATTGGAACGTGCCGTGCAAGAGGCTTTGCGGTTGATGAAAACTGAGGGGGTGGAGTTGAAACCTGAGCCTGTTGCGCCTGTGAAGTATAAGCGTCCGAATTAAAATGTAGCGGCTGATTTATCTGCCCAATGTGCATATATTCACTAAAAACGCCTTGAAAACTTGTGTTTTCAAGGCGTTTTTTCCCCTTTAAATTCGCTGAACTTTAAATGGTTCGTTTTTTTCCTCCCATTCAACCAAAGATTGGAAAAGTTTCGTATTTACAAAATCATCTAAACGATATGCTAAAATTAGGCTTTCTTCAAGAGCTTCTCCTAAAACTTTATTAGCACTCTTCCTATTGCCTATAAAATTCATGAAAGCGATTGCAAGGATATTTAATAAATCATGACCATTCCCCAATTCTTTTAAATCAAAATCATGGGAATTTAGTTTTTCAAATTCCTTTAATAACTCTAAATTGTTTTTGAATAGCCCTTGCTTTTGTGATTTATTTTCAACTGTCTTCAATAGATTATTTTCATCAATTTTCATGGTTTTGTCATCAATAAAATCTTCATAATCAATGAATTTATACTTGTTATTTGACAAAACTTTAAACTTCAAATCAAGATTATATTGTTGATTAAGTAGTCGTAATATTCCAATAGGGCGAATAACATCTAACAGAAAATTAAGCATTGATTTCTTGTTTTCAGTTTCTTGTCTTAATATTTTCTGAGGTTCACCAAAAGAATTCAAAACTTCGAGCCATGCTTGCGAATGTGCCATCATTATCTCTTTATCGTGAAAATCTGTAAAAAACAAATTTTCAGATAATTCAGTGGATACTAATATTCTTTTAAAATCAGCATCAATTATTGATAAAACGCCAACAATTTCGTTATTTTCACACAATTTCAAAGTGTCAATAGCCTTCGTCCAACCATCTACTGAGAAGAATGTCGTTTTAGAATTGACTAATTTTCGGAACAATTTTTCATCAGACTTAGCTTCTACGATTATACCTAAGCTATTCTTTGGTACTGCTTCACGCCAAAGTTTGATTTCTCCAAAAAAGTATTGAACATCTGTTTCTGTTCTGAGGTCATTCTGTCTCGTCATTATCTTTTAGTTGTATGGTTAAATCCCAATTACCATTGATAATTGAAGGGGAATGAGTAGCTACCAATATATCGAAATCTCGCAATTTGATAATCTCTTTCATATCATCTAAAAATGCTTTTTGCCATGTGATATGAAGTGAAATTTCAGGTTCATCTATTAAAATTAAAGAATTTTCAGGAATTTTGAATAAAAGTAAATAGAGTAATACTAACTCGTGTTGTTCACCAGAAGATAAATCGCTTGCATTTATAACTTTACCTTTAGAGTTGGTGAAAACAAACCCTTTTTCAGTTAATGAAATCTTTTTAAATGAAAGCCGACGTTCATTTAAAATTTCTATAAATTTTTGAAATTTGGGGTATAAACCATCAAAAATATCAAGCGTTTTTTCTATGTCTTGAATATTTACCGATAAAATAGCCTTTTTTACATTATCAATGTCCTCTTTAACTTTTAGGTTATCCATTTTCATATCTTCAAGCAAACCAATCTCTTTTAATTCGTCAATTCGTTTTTCTATTTTAGCGGATGATTCATTGAGTTTTTCAAAAGAATAGCCTGTATCTACCGAATTGTCTAAAATTCTTTTGTGAAGACTTTGTTGTAAATCATTAGAGAGTTTGTTACGGTCCTCTCTTTTTGATTTAATGGTTTCAGCTATTTCGTTAGAATATTGTGTAACACTATCTTCTTTTTCAAAAGAAAACTCATCTCTTAGGCGACTGTTTTTAGGTTGGAAAATGATAAGTCGTTGAGTTTGAATAAAATAAAGACTTGTTTTATTCAAAATATCCTTCAATTCTGAAGGTATTTGTTTCAAATAATTATCAGGTAAATAATCTGAATAACGTTCTAAAACTTGCTCATAATCCAATATTTCTTCTGTATCTCTTTTTAAGAATTTACCAGAAGATATATTTATGAGACCTATTGCTCTAAAATTACGCCCTAATGGACTTTTATCGTTGAAAATATCTTCGCTTTCTTGTAAAATATCTTTTATTGAAAAAGTAGCAATTGATTTTTTTGTTTCTTTTTGTTTATAAGATATTTCAATTTTCTCTTTTTGATTTTCCACTATCAATGTTTTACCATCCTCGTAAGTTACCTCTAATAATCGAAAAGGGCTTTTAGCAAGAGCTAAAATTTTACGTAAACTAATATTGAATAAATTATCCAGTATTTTGAACAAAGTGGTCTTACCTATCCCATTGATACCATATACAATAGACAACCTCTCATCCATATTTAATGGGATAGGGTGATCAAACATATCAAATAAGCCTTCAATTTTTATATTTTTTATTCTCATTTTTAATATTTTTCGTAAAGTTAGAAAGTCCTAACAATTATAACAAATAAAAGCCAAATAAGTATGCTTTGGTTTTGCGCAAAATTAGTATTTTTAGTTCATTGTTTATTGAAAAAAAATCACTGGAATCTTTTATTCTCTTCCAAAAATAAAGTAATCGGAGAGGCGCAAGCGGGTCTGTACTGCAAAGTAAGTTTGTCCTAAAGCAACAACTTCTTTACTGGGGTCTGCATTTTGAACAATCAAGTAACAGGCATAGCGAGATAGTTTGATGCTTTTCGTTTGACGTTTAGCAATTGAGCCTATACTAACCATTTCGAGGACATCCTCGAAATGGTTAGCTATATCCATTTCACTATTCAAGCAAGCTTCTTTTGCTTTATCAATAACAGGCAAAAAGTGACGATATTCTGAGTAATAGAGTACCTTACTTAAAGTTCTTGCACTCCAATATTCATGACCATTTTCATCAATTTCCTTGATTTGCTCAAAGATGCTTTGATTTTTATTCAGTCTAATATGCTGATTTTTTCCCGTTTTAACCATTGTCTTATATTTTTAAATTGTAAAAATTCGACTGCAATATAAAACAAATAATTTAACCATAAACCTTTTTTGTTTTATGTTTTTTTATTTTGTGGAGACAAATAAAATATTGTTATCAATCCCAAATAAACCCAAAAAAATGTATTCCGAAAAGTTAAAAACGGCTTGAAAACATAAGTTTACAAGGCGTTTTTCATGAAAATACTGAGGGGTCTCTCTCACTTCACTTTATCCCTACGCTCCTTCATCTCCCGCCAAGTCGTCAAAATAATGCCATTGTCTTTAATGTATTTTTTCAACTCGGGAGAAAGCATAGCAAGTAGGTCGCCACGGCGAATATTGCCCGAGTCCGTGATGTGCGAAAACACCTCCGTAGGCACGGTGCAGTGCATGATCACCATCGTGATACCCGCTTGCAATTGCTTGAAAGATTCGATGTATTGTTGGGTTGAAATTCTTTGTAACTCATTGTCTGTCAATGAGTTATCTTTTGGATATTTAAAACCGTAGCTTACATTGTGGAGGTCGTCGAGCACGGGCAACTTGGCATCCCAGAGCATTTTTCCGATTGCCGTGGTTTGTTCAATTTTCAAACTTGCGCTACTTGGTTCTTTCATAATCATGGTGTTATGCCCGCCCGGAAACATCACTGGAATGTTGTTTTCAATGCCGAGTTTCAGATATTTTTCTAAAAACTCAGGCGTGGCGAAAAGCGTTCCCATGTGGGAATCCAAGTGCGTAGGCTCAAAACCCATGCTTTTAGCTCTCTCTAATTGGCTCTTGATTTCCTTATCCACTTCATCGGGTTTGGCGTGTTTTACAACGTCTAAAACATTATTCCACATTGCTCCTTCGGTATCTACAAGCCCTGCGACGGTCGGTTTGCCAGCAAGTGGAACCCAACGATAATCAGACCATTCGGACGTGAGTGTGAGGTGCAAACCTGCGTCTGTTTTCGGATGATTTTTGAGGTAATGCACGAACCCAGACACCCACCCACAAGGCATCATCACGCTCATGGAAGTTGCCACGCCTTCTTCGGTCGCTTTGATAGCCCCCATGTTGGAATCATAAGACATACCGACATCATCCACGTGTAAAATGACCACTTTTGCACCTTTGGGATAGCCTAATTTCTCGGCGTATGTTTGCGTAAAACTTGTTGTTGTTGTTGTTGATAAAAAAAGGAAGAGTAAGAGTGATATGTTTTTCATAATTTTAAATTTTTGGTTAGAAAAAACTTGTAAGGCGAAGATAAGGTACCCCCTCAGTATTTTCAAAATGCTAACAATAAATAACCTTTAATTCTCATAAAAACGTTATTTTGCGCTAAAATATTAAGTATGACAACATCTAATAACAAACTATCTGCAGGCATTCTAAGCCTTTTGCCCCTTTTTTACATCGGTTGGAGCGACAGCGTACTCAGCCCAAGCGAAATGGAATTGATTCATAAAAAGATAAAAGCCTTAGGTTTTTTGACTGCCGAAGACAAGGCATACCTCATTCGCTACACCGACCCTCGCAATCCACCCTCCGATGCATTGTTTAAAGAATGGTTGGAAATCCTACGTTTTGAAGCCGCTAAATTGCCACAAGGCAGTCGTCAAACTTTGGCACAATTGGGGATTGATATGGCAAAAGCCAATGCGACTTCTTTACAAGGCATTTATGACGAACCTAATACCGTGCAAGCATTGTTGGAAATCGAAAAAGAGTTGGGCGTTTATACCGAAGAAGATCTTAATTCAATGATTTTTCAGTTGGGCATGTCGCATATTACGTCTGCGTCCAAGACCTCTATGTTTGAGGCAAAAAAAATGCAAACCATACTCGATGGCAAAAGGGCAAACACTAAAAACAAAATCCGCCAACTGCTTAAAGATCCGTTCTTTCAAATCGGAACAGTGCGTGATAAAGACGAACACCGCTTGAAAACGTTGGATATGACAAAGGAATTAGCGAAACAAGGCTTAGGAATTTTAGCTTACCCCAAAGCTTATGGTGGCAGCAATGACATGGGCGAGTATATGGCAATTTTTGAAATTTTAGCGCAACATGATTTGAGTTTGACCATAAAATTCGGAGTGCAATTCGGTCTTTTTGGTGGCGCAATTTTGGGTCTCGGAACCGATAAACACCATCGAAAATACTTAGAACCAACGGGCAAAGCCGAACTTTTAGGTTGTTTTGCGATGACCGAAACAGGGCACGGCTCAAACGTAAAAGACCTTGAAACGATGGCGATTTATGACGCTTCTAACAAAATAATTACAATCAATACCCCTCAGTATCAAGCGGGAAAAGAGTACATCGGAAATGCTTTGCATGGCTCAATGGCAGTCGTTTTTGCGCAACTGATTGTGAACGGATTTAATCATGGTATCCACGCCGTAATAGTGCCTTATCGTGATGCAAACGGTCAATTACTGAGGGGGGTGACAGTGAAAGATTGCGGCTATAAAATGGGTTTGAATGGTGTGGACAATGGTCGTTTGTGGTTTGAAAATGTGGTTGTGCCGAAAGAAAATTTACTCAATAAATACGGTGATATTGATGACAGTGGCAACTACATTAGCCCAATCGAAAACCCCAATAAACGCTTTTTTACCATGCTCGGTGCGTTGGTTGGCGGGCGTATATGTGTAGGCAATGCGGGCTTGAGTGCGGCTAAAACTGCCCTCACGATTGCTATTCGATATGCGTTGAAAAGAAGGCAATTTGCGCCAAAAGATGGTGAATTGGAGACGATTTTGATGGATTATCCTACTCATCAGCATCGGTTAACGCCACTTTTGGTCAAATCGTACTTATTTCATTTTGCCATTGCCAACCTCGGAGAGCAATATTGTGTTGCCACCGAAGAAGACATGCGGAAGATTGAAACCAAGGCGGCAGGACTCAAAGCGATGGCAACTTGGCACGCCACCCGCACCATTCAAGAGTGCCGTGAAGCGTGTGGTGGCAAAGGTTATTTGAGTGAAAATAGGTTCGCCGACATCAAAGCGGATTCCGATATTTTTATGACTTTTGAAGGTGATAATACCGTATTAATGCAGTTGGTGGCAAAGGGATTATTGACTGAATTTAAACAGTCTTTTCACGACGAAGGTTTTAAAGCCGTAATGCGTTTTTTGGGAGGAAAAATCAGTAATGTAATAGCTGAATACAACCCATATTTTACCCGAAACACGGACGTAGAACATTTGTTAAGTTCGGAGTTTCACGCAGAAGCGTTGCGCTATCGAGAGAAAAAAACGCTTAATGCACTGTCTGAACGCATGAGGGATTATTTGAAAAAACGGCTTGCTCCTTATGAAGCATTTTTGAAGTGCCAGACCCACATGATTGCCCTCGCAAAAGCCTATATCGAGCGTTTGGTATATCGTGAAATGATAAAAAAATTGGACACTCTGGAAGACAGTCCAGAGAAAGAAATGCTCCAAAAATTAACCACCTATTATGCCCTACATTGCATACAAGAGGACAAAGGTTTTTATCTTGAAACGGACTATATGGATGGCAGCAAAACCAAAGCCATTCGCCGCACTTTGAATAAATTGACGCAAGAATTGAGACCTGAAATGGGTTCGCTCGTGGAGGCTTTTGGCATCACAGAAGAGAGTTTGAATGCAGAAATTTTAAAGGCATAAATGAACCATTGATTAGATTTATTGAACTGATTTTCGCTGATTTTCAAGTAAATACCTATAAAAATCACTGAAAATCAGTTCAATCAGTCAAATCAGTGGTTCATATTTATCTCAAAAAAACGAATACCGCAGCCAACGCTGTCAACCACATAATCAAGGGACGATAATATTTTTCATCTATCTTTTTCACGATGAAAACACCAAGATAAAAACCAATTATGCAGAACGGCAAGAGGACTAAATTGATGGACAAAGAACTCACGTGTATGGTTTGCCAACTGAAAATATGAAATGGTAATTTGAACAAATTGACACAAAAAAATAGCCACGCATTGGTGCCAATAAAATTGTTTTTTGCTAACCGCATACTCAAAAAATAAACCGTTGCAAAGCCCCCAGCTTGGTTGCCAATCATGGACGTAAAACCCGTAGCAATGCCCATGATGCCCGCAAAAGTTTTGGATTCAGACACGTGTTTTAAGGGTCTTTTTTCGAGCCAAAACATGCCCACAACAACAACCAAAACAATGGCTGCCATCACTTTTTTGAACATCGCTTCATCCAAATCTTTTCCGACCCACACACCGACCAATATGCCAATAATCACCCACGGCAGCAACCGCCAAAGCGAACCCCAATCCACGGCTCTTTTGTAGTGTAAAACGGCTAAAATATCGCTTGCTATCAACATCGGGAGCAAAATGCCCGTGGAGGATTTGCTCCCAAAAACCCACGCCATAGTCGTGACCGTGATGACGGATATGGAACTCAATCCCGCTTTGCTTACGCCTACGAGTAGGGCGGAGAGTATGGCGAGTGTCCATTGGGTGGGGGTTAGTGGGTGGGATTGGAGGAAATCGAGCATATTTTGTTGGTTTTTGTTGCTGAATGGGTGAAAATACTGAGGGGGTATCTTTAAAAAACTTTTCAGCATTTATTTTGAAAACATTTTTCATTTTACTTGCACAATTCAGATTTGTCCGTAAATTTGTCCGTGTCCGTAAAAATGTCCGTAAAATGATAAATGTAAAATTCTATTTAGACAAAGCTGATAAAAGCAAAAATTACCCAATACACCTTGTCTTGCGTCAAAAAGATATACAGGTGAAAGTTGCTACGGGTGAAAAAATCTTAAAAAAAGATTGGGACAATAAAAACCAACTTGTGAAAGATAGTGAGTATCGTCACAAATCTATCAATAAATTTTTGCTTTTTTTAAAACAAGAAGTTGAAAAATATTTAGAAACAGCTCCTTATACTCAATTGACGGATAAAAAAATTAAAGACAAAATATCCTCGCTCGTCAATAGCCGAAAAGTCAATACAGATGTAAAAATGCTTAGTGAATCAGAGGCAATGTATGGACAAAAAGAGTCTTTTACATTCGTTGATTTATTCGCTGGTGCGGGTGGATTTAGCGAAGGTTTTTTACAAGCCGAAAATGATAAACGATACTATGATTTCCTTTTGGGCAGTGATATAAATGAGAATTGTGA
Organism: Saprospiraceae bacterium; assembly: GCA_043728105.1. Taxonomy (GTDB): domain Bacteria; phylum Bacteroidota; class Bacteroidia; order Chitinophagales; family Saprospiraceae; genus JAAFJT01. The sequence continues at coordinate 10,738 of JAYTMW010000137.1, forward strand.
GTTGACACATCTTGCACGCTACAATTATCAACTTGGTCTTGATGCAGCCTTTTTAAGGCAAGATATTACAGAGCCTGATTTTTTAGATAATCTTTTAAAAAGCCTCAAAAACAAACAAGTGGATGTTGTGTGTGGAGGCCCGCCGTGTCAGAGTTTCAGTCTTGCTGGAAGACGTAAAAAGTTTGATAAAAAAGATGATTTATTTGCCCATTATTTAAAAGTAATTCGGGCTTTGAGACCTAAGTATTTTGTCATGGAAAATGTGAAAGGCATATTGACAAAAGAAGAAGGCAGAATCAAAGAAATGATTTTGCAAGAGATAAAATCTATTATTGATTTGAAAGAATTTCATCAGCTTTTGGCGTTTATAATACAATTAAAAAAAGTAGAAAAAGATCAACCTTTCCTTTTAGAATGTTATAATTTGCGTTTACAATTTGAAACAGCGTCAGAGAAAAATATTGAGAAAATAAGAGAGCAATATATCTTAATTATTGAGAACAAATTTAGACTTCTTACACCTAAAATTGTTGATTATAAAACGAGTAAAACGGATAAAAACATCAGTACAATTCGCCACGGATTTAATTTGTTAAAACGGAGTAAAGAGTTGGCGTATATCCGCAAAAAAGTAATTACAGAAAAATCGTTTTGTGATTTAGACAATGATTTTTTTACAGAAACTTTTGATGATTTTTTAACGTCAATTGAAGCTGAATCTATCATTGAAAACATCAATAACGCCTTCAAAAATTTAAAACCTGCAAAAGATTTTGAGTCAGAAATAAGAGAAATTATCTCGGCACTTGAAATTTATAACCTTTCTTTTGATGAATGTATG
>JAYTMW010000138.1:0-5772 GCA_043728105.1 Saprospiraceae bacterium
GCTTTGCGAATCAAAACTTGGACGTGGTTGCCGTAGTGACGATACCGATTGTCTTGCGTAGGATAAGGTACACGGTCGGGTTTTACCCTGAAATCTTCGGGCAAGGGCTTGATGCCGCTTGGTGTTTTGGCATCTAAATCGTACTTGGCTATCTGAAACAGATGTCGCCAAAGTTTTTCTCTATAATCCTCAATATTTTTACTTTGAGGATAGAGTTGCTGTATCAAATTGAGAATTTCTTCACAAAAAGACTGTCTATAAACAGGGTCACTGATTTGTTGAGCATGACGCACAAGTTGCTGAACGTTACGACCGTATTCGGGCATAATCAGTAGCTCATGTGAGGTATTGTAAGCCATGTTAATTGGCTCTTTGATGCTATGTTTACTTTTCACTTTGATAAAAATTTGTAAGTAAAAAAAGAAGGGCAGGAAAATCAAATTTATAACTGATTAATGAGAAAAAGATAACATGGATTTATTTTGAAACACATAGGCACATAGAACACATAGCTTTATATAAACCCTTAATAATCAACACTTTATGTAACCTCTATGTGTCCTATGTACTTATATGTTTCAAAAAAAAGCCTATGCTTTTTTTAACTTATTGCCAATTAAGTTATAAATTTTTGTAAATTATTCTACTGCAAATTTATTTTATTTTTTATTAAAACACAAAATACTGAGGGGTTGTTCATTTTGAAATTTTAACCCCTCAGTATCTGCCTTATTTTCATGGTAGTTAATGACTATTCTACAGTTACAGATTTTGCCAAATTGCGAGGCTGATCCACATTACATCCACGCATAACAGCTATGTGATAAGACAGTAATTGCAATGGAATGGATGATAAAAGCGGCGTAAGCGGCTCGGCAGTATCAGGTATTTCGATGGTATAATCCGCTAATTCCTTGATGATGGTGTCGCCCTCAGTGACGATAGCAATCACGATACCTTTGCGGGCTTTCACTTCTTGAATATTCGACACAATTTTTTCATACGCACTCTTGTTCGTACAAATGATGACGCAAGGCATGTTTTCATCTATCAACGCAATTGGGCCATGTTTCATTTCAGCTGCGGGATAACCTTCGGCATGAATGTACGAAATTTCTTTAAGTTTCAAAGCACCTTCAAGCGCAACAGGGAAATTATAACCACGACCTAAGTATAACGCATTCGGTGAATCTTTTATTTCTGATGCAATATACTTGATTTGCTCGTTGGTTTTCAACACCGCTTCCACTTTTTTCGGAATATTTTCCATTTCCGTAATGATATGTTGGAAATCAGTCTTAGAAATTGTACCTCTACGGAATCCTAAATCAAGAGCCATTAAAGTCAAAAGCGTCACTTGACCCGTGAAGGCTTTTGTTGAAGCCACACCAATTTCTGGGCCTGCGTGTATGTATGAACCTGCGTGCGTTAAGCGAGCGATGGACGAACCGACTACATTGACGATGCCATAAAGCAAAGCACCACGTTCTTTTGCCAATTCAAGTGCTGCCATTGTATCAGCCGTTTCACCCGATTGTGAAATGGCGATAACAACATCACGCTCCGTAATAATGGGATTGCGGTAACGGAATTCAGACGCATATTCAACTTCAACGGGGATGCGAGCAATTTCTTCGAGCAAATATTCAGCCACCAAACCTGCGTGCCAAGATGTACCACATGCGACGATTATCAAACGATCTGCATTCAAAATGCGGTTGATATGGTCTTCTAAACCACCCAGTTTTACCCAACCTTCGATGGCGGATATACGTCCACGCATGGCATCACCAATAGTCTTGGTTTGCTCGTGGATTTCTTTGAGCATGAAAGAATCGTAGCCACCTTTTTCCAAAACTTCGATTTCTAAATCCAATTTTTGAATACTTGGCACTTGCACCTGATTCGATATACTTTTTATTTCAAACGAGCCGTCTAAACGAGCCGTTACAATTTCCAAATCATTGAGATAAACCACTCTATTTGTATGCTCTACTAATGGTGTGGCATCAGAAGCGACCAAAAATTCGCCTTCACCAATACCCAAAACCAAGGGGCTTTGCTTACGAGCAGCTACAATTTTCGTTGGGTCTTCTTTATCCAAAACAACAATGGCATAAGCACCCACTACTTTTGTCAAAGCTATACGAACAGCATCTTCAAGTAACAAATTTTCACGCTCTTGTAATTCTTCAATTAAATGAACCAAGATTTCGGTATCCGTTTCACTTTTAAAAGTATGGCCCAAACGTTGCAATGCTTGTTTAAGGATAGCATAATTTTCAATAATGCCATTATGAACCAACACCAAACGACCATTACCCGACATGTGCGGGTGAGCATTGGTGTCATCTGGCTTACCATGCGTTGCCCAACGTGTGTGACCAATGCCTATGTGAGCACTTATATCTTTACCGTTAGCAAACTCTAAAAGCTCACTAACTTTGCCTTTTTTCTTATAAACATTAAGTGTATCGTTTAAAAGAGCTACGCCTGAGCTATCGTAACCACGATATTCTAAACGTTGTAAGCCTTTGATTAGAATTGGGTAGGCTTGTTTTTTTCCGATATAGGCAACTATTCCACACATGATTTAGATGAGTTTTTTTGAAAAAAAATATTTTAACACTTTAGGAATGAAACAGAAATAAACTACACCGTTTATATGATTCTTTTTACGACTGAAAAATTCTATTTTTAAAGCAATATAGCTCGATATTACTTGAAAAATATAATCTCTCATTCAAAAAAATAATTCACCTAAACGGTGTAGTTTATTTCTGTTTCATTCCTTACTATTTGACATTCGAGCTTGGAGAATAAATAAATAGTTGTTTCATTTTATCCCAAAACCCGATACCTTTCAGTAAGGTTAAAACTCAATAAAAATACTGAGGGGGTTATGGAATTTTGGTATAAGTAAGGTTTATTTTAGTTCTATATTTCAGTTGTTTACCTACGCCATATATGACTACACGTGATCCGTTTTCTTGTTTGAAAAAAGGTATTAAATATAATAAACTACCTTCTTTTCCTTCTAACATCCTTTGAAGTTGATTTGAAATATTGAAGATATACTTAGATTTATTTTCTCCGTTTTGAGTCTTAACTCTTACAAAACCACCAGAGCTGAGGAATTTAGCGGCACGTGATGTAGGATCGCCATCTACTACATCGGTTATCACATTTTGAACGGCATTTCTTGCCAAAATTTGACCAATAGGTGAAAACACATTCGTTTGAGTGTCTTCGTCCTTTATGGTCAATTCTAATTCTGCTTTATTTATGATTATATTTCCTAAGTTTCTTATATACGGAATTTCTAATTTAATGTTCGTTCCTGACATGCCTTGAAGAAATAAAAGGCTATCACTCATTTTTTGATTATTCAAAAAAGACCCTATTGGGGCATTTGTATAATCATTTTTAAAATAGCTGTGTTTAAGATTTAAACTTGAAACAGGGCGGAAAATAGAAACTGACGAGGTAGTATCTTTTTTTGAATAAACATATAAACCTGTAATTGTATTTGAGGCAGCACCAAAATCCATATTTAGCATACAAGAAGTCTCTTTTTCAGCCCTTATTTCTACCCCTTTTAACCATTTTCTAAAGCCTTCTTTAGAAATATAATTTGTGGTATCTTTAATTTGCTGAATAAATGTTTGGTCCGTTATTTTAATACGTATCTGCGGGGCTGTGTCGGCTAATGTCGTCAAACCTTTTCCTTGATTGATAAAAGTGCGTGGTTGTGGAGCAAATTCGACGCTTCCTAACGGCGTTGATGCAACCGCATATTTTTGATTAGAATAAATACTACCTGTCTTAAAGTTTTCTGTCAAACGATACAAAGAAAGTTTTTGCATTTGAGTAGTGTCTCCATAAACCCCCGCAGCATTATAACCCATGATGAATACGACAGAATCAATAGTACCACCAGAAAAACTATAGGCTGACGATGAGTCCAATTGTGTATAGGCACGTGCCTCATGAGTGCCAAATGTCAAATCTTTTACTTTGCCTATTGGTAAATAAACAAAGGATACACCTTCTGGATTAACGATTACGGAATCATTTGTTTCAGATAAAGCGTTGATACTTAGGCTATCGGTAGCGATAAGTTTTAAGTTTTCATTTTCAAACAGACCCGCTCCTAAAAGAGTAGATTCATTGCAAGAAGAATTGAATAGAAGAATAGCTGACAATGATGCCAGAGCGAGAATTATGTTTTTCATATCAAATAACCTTTTTTTCCGTCTTAGAACGTCGGAATACTGAGGGGGTGCTGTTTCGATTATGTTAAATTAATTTTATTTTTTTTAAAATGTTGATTATCAGCACTTTACCAATAACACAAATTACTACTTTATTCTTTATAAAAAAAAGATTTGACAACTTTGGTTAAAAAGTTGTCAAATCAAGCATTCGGATATGGGTAAAATCTTAGCTCACAACTTCTGCTTCTAAGGAATTATAAAACTCAAAATAAGCCTTACCAAATCCTGTTGCCTCGGGAGCATCCAAGATTGGTTTATCTGATTCACTTAACGCTTTTTCAATCACATCATTCACTTCTCCTACCTTTATTATAGCATCGGCAAACGCAATTGCTCCTTTATGAACATTTACTTCCTCCTCTGATTTATAAGCAATTAAATCATCAGCTTCCAAATTATTGATAGAGGCTTTTGCTGCAAACTCATTATAATCGAAAGTTTGATTTAAGGTGTCATAAAGCGAGTAAATGATTTTAGACATTGAGAACAATGGATCATTTTTATAAGCTGTACGCAAATAAAGTGGAATCAAAGCCGTCATCCAACCGTGGCAGTGAATTATGTCAGGTGCCCAACCAAATTTTCTAACGGTCTCAATGGCTCCTTTACAGAAAAATACTGAACGGTCGGCATTGTCGTCAAATGATTTCCCTTCGGCATCCTCAAAAACGGATTTGCGCTTGAAAAATTCGTCGTTATCTAAGAAATAAACTTGAATGCGACTGCCTGGCAAAGATGCCACCTTTATAATCAATGGATAATCATCGTCATTTACGATGATGTTCATGCCCGATAACCTGACCACTTCATGCAAACGGTGACGACGCTCATTGATAGTGCCAAAACGGGGCATGAGAATACGAATTTCGCATTGATTGTCATTCAAGTAAAGGGGGAGCAGGTTGGCAATTTGTGCTATTTCCGATAACGCAGTGTATGGTTCCATTTCCTGCGCGATGATAAGAACTTTCTTTTTGCTCATGAAGCTGAACGTGATTTTGTTTAAAACAAAAAAGATGAAAGGATTGGTAATATTGCAAGCGATGTGTTGTCTCTATAGTATTTGTTCTGTCTAATTATTCTTCGTTAAAAATGAAGAAGGAAAAGGCTTTTTGATACTGTCGTTTACCTTTTATAAGGACAACGCCTGCTTTTAATTAAAACTTGCTACAAAGATAGAACTATTTTGCGAATTTTTTTATTTTTTATGCGCAAAATGTAACTTTTTACGATTCAATGTTAAAACTTAACAGCTAAGAATCTGTGATAAAGGTCAATGTTAGGTGTAAAACAAAAAATAATCGACCCAAATCTGTCTTTGTCGGCAGACTGGTTGTTTATTATATTTTCTTTAGTCAAGATAAATTTTTTGTGTAATAATAGATTATTAAAAAGAATTTAGGCGTTAAACAAAAAATAATATACCCAAATTAGTCTTTATATTTTCTTTAATCAAGACAAATTTTTTGAGAAATAATAGATTATTTAAAAAGAA
>JAYTMW010000139.1:0-4198 GCA_043728105.1 Saprospiraceae bacterium
GCATAATTAAAACCAACCTCACGCCATGCCATGCCAGTAACTTTGAATGGATCAACAGCAAATGTTTCACCTACTTTCTTCTTTTGAAACTCATATCCATTAAAAATTGACGGCAAATCGTGTGAACTCACCATAAATCTTGCGCCTGTGAAAAGCCCAAACGAATGTCCACTTTTAAGATTTATGACAAAAGATGGCCCCATTATTTGGGTGGAAAGAGAAAAATATTTTGGATTGAGGTTGTCATAGAAATCGAAACGCAAAGTAGTATTTGGATTTTTTTTAATATCTAAACCATCAGCAGGCCCAATGTTCATGGCGTTTGAAGCCGCTTTTCCTACGGATGCTCCATCAATATAGCCTAAACTATTGTTGAAAAAAACACCTAATCCTACGAGGTTGACATCCCAACCCAATTGAGCCGTTCCGTTGGAAGCTGGATTGATGGAAATGCCGCTTACGCCACTATAATTGTCTAAACGCAAACCCAATTGTTCTTGGGCAATAAGCGAAAATGACAGCATTGAGGCAGCGATGAATGAAATCGTTTTGAATGTAAATCGCATGAGATCAGTATAGTTTTGTTGTAATTAAAAAATTGTACTTTGTTAAGTTCTGGATAAATATTATAATATAAATTAAATTATAAAACATTGACATGCAATGATTTATAGATTTATTTTGCAATAATAAAAATTTAGATAGGGATAGAAAGGATAATTTCAGAACAGAATATTGAGTTTTGGATAAGGTTATTGGTAAAATCGTAAGACTGAAAATTATCTATTGAATTTCAATAATCAAAATCCTAACCAGTTTGGTGTACAACGGGGCTATTCTTGAAAAAAAAATGAAAATGATAGGAAAATCGAGGAAAAAATCTTGATTTTTTATGTTTAAACGGTAAATAAAGGAATTTTATTTTTGAAAGAGGTCAAGTATTTTAGGCAAAAAAATAATAGCACCAATCATCACTGCACCCATTGCTGCAATCAAAACTGCGGCGGCCGCAACGTCTTTTGCCTTACCCGCAAGGGGGTGATACTGAGGGGATACCAAATCTACGACGAACTCAATGGCAGTGTTCATCGCCTCGGTTGAAAGCACCATCGCAAAGGCTATGACGACACTGCACCATTCCCTTGTTTCTATTTTGAAATAAAAACCTAAAGCCGTCACAACTACAATTGCGAGCGCATGTATGCGAGCGTTGGCTTGTGTTTGAAAGAGTATTTTCAAACCTTTTATGGCAAAACCGAAACTTTGTAGGCGCTTTGTGAGACTCATTTTACTTTAATGGATAGTTTTTTAGTGGATAGTTTATAGTGGATAATGGATAGTTTGGTCACACTATCAACTATCCACTATAAACTAAAAATTATCGGCTCTTTGACAATTTTAGCGGCTACGACAACCCGTGCCACCGCTAAGGAGCGATGGCACGGGTTTTAGAACGGATTTTGAATCGCTATTTTACCCCCTCAGTATTTCACCGCTAAAATTGTCAAAGAGCCAAATTATCTATGGACAATCAAAGAATCTTGAACAAATTGATATACACCTAAGATGCCCAAACGTTCAGATTCGACACCACTAATGGTTTGAAAATCAATACAATTGAAGTGATTGGTATAGAAAATATGATCGGTTGGAACATCAAAAAGCGAAAAATGACCATCAATGCGTGAAGGGCGATAACCTCGGCGACTATCATTCAAATTTGCCAATTGTCGAAATTGTTGAACCTCCGCCGATGACGCTGCTATGTTGTAATCGCCAACAGTTAAAGTGGGTGCATTAAGGCGTTTGATTTGAAAAGCAATGGTATCCAATTGTTTTTGCAATTGCCGATAAGCCGATGAAAACAATGGCGGTGCAATGTAGGTGCTAATAATATAAAGCGGTTTACCTTTAGACGTATTCTTAAAACCTAAAATCAAACTCGGCACATTATCACAGAATAAAGTATCACAAACGGAATAAGGTTCTCTCGATAAAACCTTCATGCTAAAAAAACCCAAAGTCTGATAACTGCATTGATGTGGATACATTATTCTTAATGAATCTTCTAAAACATGCCACCAATCGGGTGAAACGTCTTGAATAGAAACAATATCAGCTTTATTTTTTCTCAACACATTAAGAAAAGAACTATAATCTCCTGTGTGCGCTGATAAGTTAAATTGCGCAACTTTAAAGGTAGGCTCGCCCGTTTTTGTGGGCAATTGTAGGGCAGGATTGGTCGCACTTTTCAAATAAATACACAAAAAAGCACAACAAACAAAAGAAACCATCGTCAAACGAGTCTGTTTCACCGCCAAAAAAAACAAACCGAGCAACCAATAACCCATCGTAATTTGAGCCGCATAAGAAGCCCATCCTTTCATCGCAATGTTATCGGGTGTATAAACACATAAAACAGCTCCGACTATCAATAGAAAGGAGACTGCACTGTTAAATAATCGTAATCGCTTTGACTGAGTGTCTGTTTGAATCATACAAGGCAAAATTAGAAAAAATATTGACTCGCTATATCAATTAACTCTTTTTTATAGACGAGTGGTCAGGCTTATCGTTTTTTTGAAGATTTGAATTTCTCCTGTTGGTATGATTAATTCGATGTAAATGATGTAAATTCCTATCGGTGCTTTTATAATTTCGTCTGTTTCACCGTCCCATTTTAAGTCTCCTTCGGTTGCTAATGGCTCATTATCCACCCATTTTTTGACTAAATGCCCTTTGACATCAAAGACAAAAACCTTTGCAAACGCACCCGCTTTATCCGATTTATAATGCAACAATAAGTAATCTTCAAAGCCATCATCATCGGGTGAAAAAGTGGGTTTGGGTATGGTAAAAACCTCTTCGGAAGCCGTCAATACTGAGGGGGTGACTTCAAGATATTGTGAATTGCGAAAGCCGGGCGTGCCATACCCTACCGTGGCGGCGGCGGATTGCCAATTGCTTCTGTCGTTGGGTTTGTTTGGGTTGATGCGTTCTAAGGAGACACCTTCAGTATTTGCGAGTAAGGGGTTGTGGAAAGAATTGGTATATTTTAATGAATCCAATGCTTTATTATTTAAAAGCAAATAAATCTTACCTTCTTTTTCATTCCAAGAAGGAAGTTTATATTTTAAATATGAGCGATAATGAATTGAATCTTTATATCTTTTTTGGACATCTATTGGGTTATCGGCTAATACTAAATATGAGTTTGGAAAAATTACAAAATCCTTTATTGCTATGGTCTTTTTTACTATGCTATCAGAAATATATAAGTCTTTTAATTCAACAGCTTCGGTTGATTTGTTGAAAAATTCTATGAATCTCGAACCGCCTATTTGAGGATTAATCAATACCTCATTTATAATTAACTCTTTTGAATTAACTAAAATTGGCTTTGTTTTTTTAACAAATAATGTCTCATCTTTACCTAATGGCAACAATTGAACACAATTTTGAAGTGTGCTTTTAAGGATGAGTTTATATTGGTTTGTATCTTTATCATTTAACGCCTTATCAAATTTTAGTTTAATTTTATAGTGCGTATTGCCTTCAAATGAAAAACTTTCAAATGCCAAAGGTGAAATTGAGAATTGATTGATAATCGTTGTTGAACTAATAGCTCTATCAAATTCAATAAAGACTGAATTATTGTCGTAGTAGAAATAATCAATTTTAGGAGCTCTATCACTCGATTTTTTTGACACTGAATTCATTTTACCGGGTGTACCTCCGTTAGAATCAAAAGACCCTACCCAATTATTAAAATCACAGGGTGCATCAAGATTTATTCTTTCAAGCGAGTAACCACCTTGGCTTTTTTTTGAATCTTGATAATCTAATCTGTCATAAGCTATCGCATCTATTACACTATCATTTGGTGTTGTTAAATAAAAATCATCTTTTGTATTACCCAACGTATTAAAGGTATCGAGAGTAAGCGTATCGATATTTTTTCCAAAATCAATACCTTGTTTTTTACCAAAAATTATCAAAAAGGAGTCAGGTTTAATTACTTTATCTCGTAATATACGGGGCTTTCCATTGACTATTTTAAAACCTTTCAAATTAATCGGCTTCTTTGAGCGATTGTACAATTCAATGTATTCAACAAAAGGTAAGCCTCTTCCATTCAGAGGATTAGCCATTATTTCAGTAACAATAATATCATAGCGATTCACCTGCCCCCTCAGTA
>JAYTMW010000140.1:0-3370 GCA_043728105.1 Saprospiraceae bacterium
GATTTTGCCTCATTTGTCAAATTGATATAGATTTTATTCCACTCCTGATTTGGCTTCAAAGTGATTTTATAACTCACAACACCTAAAGGCGTTGCGGCATTGAAACCAATGATGCCTACCGAAAGCAAAGCCTCCGTTTTGTAGTGCATTTCGAGGTAAATATTCTCAGCATTGTCGGCCAATTGAGCCGTTAGTTTTGAGGCTTTTTCAATCCGTGGATTTGTCTTATCAATGGTCGCTTCTAAGCACTTACCTTCAAACCCATTGGGTGCAATATTAAAACCAAAAGCGTTATTATTATCACGATTGACGTTAAAAGTATAGCCATTTTCAAAATCTTCAACAATCCAAAATTTGGTGCGAGAGAGATACGTTAAAATTGGTTTAATTGTATCTAACTTATTGGAAATCAAGTCTTTAGATATTTTAACCTCATTCAAAAAAGGGTAAATGACAGGATTGGAGCGTGTGCCATTGTTGCGAATTCCGGGAAATAAAATAATTTCTTGCTTACCCAATTCGGCAATCGGAACCGTGGCAGGCAATGGAAAAACACCATTGATTTGCCCATTCACATACACCCAAACGTCGGTTATTTTTTGAGTTGATGTGCCTTGTCCGTTATTCGTTTCCGTTTTGAAAGCGGGTATGTACATGTAGGCAGGCACCGTGTTCTCAGGCGTGCAACCGCTCATTATGAGGCTTATGAGCATCAGTATTTCCCACAAATTTATCGTTCTTCCTATCAATGAATTATGTCGTTTTATTTGTTCCCTAAATTATAAAATATAATACATTCGGCGGATAAATCAGCCGCTACTTTCGCCTTACGAAACCGTCGAATCACCAATGGATTCAATGATTTGATGCGCTACTTTTAACGCCCTATATCCGTCTTCAATTGTCACTCTTGTATCACGATTGTGTAAAATACTCTCCGCAAAAGTCTCCAATTCCATTTGAATGGCGTTCACTTTCAAGGGTTCAGGCATTTTTATATCAACCCATTTTGTACCTTTTGCCGTTTCCAAAGGCATCATGGTTGAAAAATCGACCCCCTCAGTATTTTCACCATTTTGTTCCAAAAGACTGATAATTTGAGCATTTTTTTCTAAAAAATCCAAACTAATGTAAGCGTCTGGTTGAAAAAAACGCACTTTACGCATTTGTTTCAAGCTCATTCGGCTTGCCGTGAGGTTCGCCACGCAGCCGTTTTCAAACTCTATGCGAGCGTTCGCAATATCGGGTGACGCACTCACAATGGCTACACCCGAAGCATGAATTTGTTTGATTTCAGACTTCACCAAATGTAAAATCAAGTCAATATCATGAATCATCAAATCCAAAACCACCGAAACATCCGTGCCTCGAGGATTGAAAGTTGCCAAACGATGGGCTTCAATAAACATCGGCGAAACCTTTGTATCACCCAAACTCAAAAAGGCTGGATTAAAACGCTCAACGTGACCAATTTGCACTTTTACTTTGTTTTGCTTCACTATTTCTATCAAATTTTCCGCTTCTGCCACGGTGTGTGTTAACGGTTTTTCGATAAAAATATGTTTACCATGCTCGGCTGCCTTTTTTGCCAATTCAAAATGTGTAGTCGTAGGCGTAACAATATCCACCGCTTCCACGGCTTCCAACAAGGCATCATAAGTCGAAAAAGCTTTCGTATTGAATGTTTCCGCCACGGTTTGAGCCAAAACAGGGTCGGGGTCGTAGAAGCCAACCAACGCCAATGCCTCACTCGCCTGAATACATTTCAGATGAATTTTGCCCAAATGCCCAACACCTAACAATCCTATTTTTAACGCCATATTTTTACCCGCTTAATTTGCACGGGCAAAAGTAAGCAAATTGAGGTAATTGGGTAATTTATGGAATGATGAATTGTAAATGATACGTGCAAAGTGACAATGGGTAAAGGTTTTTTGTCACTCAGAAGGAATCTCTTTTGCACTTTGGGGTTAATGAAAAAACCCATTACTCATTACTCCCATACGGCACTCCTTACTTACTCTGTCTTATTTTCTCAAAAAAAAATATCTCGTATAGAAAAATACTGAGGGGACTTGCAACCTTTTTAACCTTACCTTTGTCATTAAAACAGAAATAAGAAATCATCATTTAACAATTAAAAAATTATGACAATGAAAAAGTTATTATTAGTACTCGTCTCTTTTTTTACATTATCAAACTTAATAACAGCACAAGATGGCAATTGGACTTCAGGCGATTGGAATGGTGGTAAAAAAGTAAAAGGAGAAGGCTCCGTGGTGACAGAAACACGCAATGTTACAGGTTTCAAAGGTTTCGAATCAACCATTGCTGCCGATGTTTTCATTAAACAATCTTCTACTTTCAAAGTAACAATTGAAGGTCAAAAAAATATTCTTGACTTAATGAAAACAGAGATGAAAGGCGATATGCTTAAAATCACGTTTGAAAAAGGATACAGAATCTCTTCTAATCAAAAGTTAAAAGTTTATATTGAAGCACCAAGTTTTGAAAAATTAAGCATGTCGGGCAGTGGCAATGTGAAGGCTCAAAACGCTTTGACGGGTTCAAAAATTGACATTGGAATAAGCGGTAGCGGCGATTTTATGCTTGATAACATCAAATTCAGCAACGTTGAATTTCACATCTCAGGCAGTGGAGACATAAATGTTAGTGGCGAAACTGAAAAGGTAGATTTCCAAGTAAGCGGCAGCGGCGACATCAAGGCGAGCAACTTGAAAGCCCAAAGTGTAGAATGTCACGTGAGTGGCAGCGGTAATATCAATTGCAACGCTTCAAAATCATTGAATGCCCTCGTTTCGGGCAGTGGCGACATTCGTTACAAAGGCAAACCTGAAAGTGTGAAAACAAAAGTGTCGGGCAGTGGAGATATTGAAGCTGAGTGATGATTAGTGATTAGTGATTAGTGATTAGTGAAATTTAATAAAAATACTGAGGGGGTCGTTTTCGTAACGTACCCCCTCAGTATTTTTTGAAAAATTGAAATTGAAAAAGGTTTGTCAAAATATAAAGCTGTATAATTTTTACGTTTAAAAAGAATATTTAAAATGCTTCATTTCCCTTATGAAAGATAAATATATAAACTAACATTTTCGATTCTATAAAACATTGATTATCAATGTTTTACAAATTCATAATTTATCATTCATAATTCATCATTTCCTCAGTATTTTAGTTAAAAGTATTGTTAAATTTTAAATTAACACAAAGTATCACCATAAAAAAGAGAATTTTAATATTTTTGCACCCACTAAGGAATGAGGAAACAATAAAGTATCATTTTGGGCTTATTCTTTTCCAGTCATATCGGCTATCTTTTGCGTCAAAGATTCCCGATATTATCCTTAAA
>JAYTMW010000141.1:0-4191 GCA_043728105.1 Saprospiraceae bacterium
CAGCGCACCGTAACATTTGACGTGTTACTACAAATATTTCGGTGCGCTGCACCTTAAAAACCTCGGTTAACCGTGATGCTACAAATATTGCGCAGCTCTTCAGCTATAGATATCTGACCATCTTATTCTTTAATCGTTATTATTATCAAACTTTGTACTTAAAATCATTGAATTGACATTTGATAACATGCCTTTTTGATAGCCTTCATCATAGCCTACTTGCCAACCTTTCACATAAAGTGGGTCATTAGTAATGTCTATCATTATATATATATTATCCATAATTTTATCTATTATTGGTTACAATTTACGAACATTTGATAAAACACGCAACTGTGTGTAATATTTTTCTTTTCTCTAAAAAAACACTAAAAAATAACCCACTTTCACACTACCTTCGCCCCATAAAATAACCCACTTTCTGCAATATGTTACTTCTGAGAAAAGTTACGCTCGTCACCACCAATCCTGACCTTAATGGTCAAACGCTTGATGTTTTTATCAACGAAAAAGGCATTATTGAAACCATTAGTAACAACATTGATGTACCCAAAACGACCACTGTTTTTGAGCGTGAAGGTGCGCACGTGAGCATCGGTTGGGTGGATGTTGGCACACAAACGGGCGACCCAGGGTTTGAACATCGGGAGGATTTGAACTCCGTGACAAAGGCAGCAATGGCGGGTGGTTTTACAACAATTTGCCCTTTCCCAAACACCAATCCGACGATTCAATCCAAATCTGAAATTCTTTATATTAAAAATAAAACGCAAGATTATCTCGTTGATTTTCAACCCATTGGCGCACTTTCCGAAGAAATAAAAGGAAAAAATATTGCCGAAATGCTCGACATGCACCACGCAGGAGCGATTGCTTTTAGCGACGGCAAAAAAACAGCACAAGAAGGCGGTCTAATACTGAGGGGTATGCAATATGCGAAGATTTTTGACGGCTTGGTAATGAATTTTCCTTATGATAAATCCGTCTCGCCACACGGGCAAATGCACGAAGGTTTGACCTCCACATCGCTTGGTTTGTCGGGTATTCCGAGCATGGCGGAGGAGTTGATGGTGCAGCGTGATGTGCAGTTGTTGGCGTATGCAGATTCGAGGTTGCATTTGCATAATATTTCGACCGAAGGCTCGGTTGAAATGGTGAGAAAAGCTAAGAAAAAAGGGCTGCGAGTGACGGCAAGTGTGGCGGCTCTAAACCTCTGTTTTTCGGATGAAATACTGAGGGGGTTCGATTCAAATTTCAAAGTTTTGCCACCGCTACGTGAGCAAAATGACATAGATGCTTTGGTGAAAGGTTTGAAAGATGGCACCATAGATTTTATTTCTACAAACCATACACCCATAGACATTGAAGGTAAAGATTTAGAATTTCCTTACGCCGAATTTGGGGCTGTTACCTTAGAATCTACTTTCGGATTAATAAATTTTTATCTGCATAAAAAATTTAATATCAATGAGTTAGTTGATTTTTTGACTATAAAAGCTCGTGCTATTTTGGGTTTAGATATGCCTCAAATAAAAGAAGGTAATTTGGCTAATTTAACTATCTTTAATCCAAACGAAGAATGGATGTTTATGGAAAAACATATTCAATCTAAATCTAAAAACGCACCCGCTTTGAGCAAAATACTGAGGGGTCGTATTTTGGGCGTGGTTAACAATGGAAAGTATAGATTGATTTAAGATTTTATAGATGAATGTAAATAATTTGTCTTAAAAATTAGTTAGATTTTGAATTAAAACTAAATTCGTGTGTTATTTCAACATTATCTTCTAACCAACTTAGTCGAGAGACGAGTTTAAATTTAAAATCTATGTCAGAAATTTTAGACAATCAAACGAATTTTAATCCAAAAGATGTTTCAATTATGCCTACTGGAAATAAGTGGGGGTTGATTTTGGGTGCTGTGGGTATCGTTCTTACTTTGGTTTTTCATTTGGCAGGTATGATGGATTACACGGGAACTAAAAGCAACATGATTCCAAACATCATTAATTGGTCCTCTACGGGATTAATTTTTTATTTAGGTATCAAAGAATTTAAAGAGCAAGATTTACAAGGTTATCTTTCGCTCGGTCAAGGCATGAAGATGGGTCTGTATATTGCCTTGATTTCAGGTATTCTTACTGCTATTTTTGTATTTTTCTTTTTTAAATACATCCAACCTGACATGATGAGTAATATTATGGATGCTGCAATTGAAAAGGCGGAGGAAAAAGGGCAAGATGCAGACAAAGTAAAGCAAGGTTTTGAAATGATGAAATGGATGTTTAGCCCGGCATCAATGTCGGTTTTTGCATTATTGGGATCTCTATTTATCGGTACCGTCATTAGCCTAATTGCAAGTTTGATCCTTAAAAAGGAGCGACCTATGTTTAATTAATATTTCCATAAAGTATTGAAAATTAATGCTTTATGGAAATTAGCAGGTTTCGTTTAATGGGTAATTATATGAATTAATGAAACAAACGATATTAAAATACGGTATTATGGCAGGATTAGCCGTTGTAGGTTATTTCCTGCTTTTTTATTATCTGAATAAGACCACGATGTTAGGGCCTTCTGTTCAGTTGCCGTCTTATTTGGTTTATTTTGGTTTTATGTTTTGGGCAGCAAAATCTTATGGAAATTCAGATTTTAAAGACGTTTTGAAAGTCGCTTTTGGTGTATTCGTCATTGCAAATTTGTTCTACTACGCCTTCGATTTTTATCTTTTTAATTACATCGATAAATCATTGATTGACCTTCAAAAAGACTTGATGTTGGATTACTTTGAAGGGGCAGCAAAATCAGTAGAAGAAGCCTCATTACGAACTCAAAATATTCAAAGCGGTGATTATCATAGCCTAAAATCTTTGGTTTTTGCTTACGCAAAAGGTACAATAGGTGGTTTTGGCATGGCTATTTTGGTGGCTTATTTGGTTAAAAAAATAAATGAATAATAGCGTATTAATCTTAGGAAGATTTTAAATCTTCCTAAGATTTAACTCATAAACAATTGATTATCAATAAGTTGTAAATAGAAGCAACTATATTTTTTTTAAATGCACATATCAGTCGTCATACCTCTTTTAAATGAAGAAGAATCGTTGCCCGAACTCGAAGCGTGGATACGCAGGGTGATGGAGCAACACGATTTTACATACGAAATAATATTCGTGGATGATGGCAGTACCGACAATTCGTGGCGCATCATCGAAGAATTGGCTTTGGAAAACCCTTCTGTAAAAGGCATAAAATTTCGTCGAAATTATGGTAAATCAGCCGCTTTGAACACCGCTTTCGACCAAGCAAAAGGCAAAGTGGTCATTACGATGGATGCTGATTTGCAAGACTCACCCGACGAAATCCCCGAACTCTATCGCATGATTATGGAAGACGGTTTTGACCTTGTGAGCGGTTGGAAAGCCAAGCGTTATGATCCAATTAGTAAGACCATTCCAACCAAGATTTTTAATTGGGCAACCCGCAAATTGAGTGGTATTGATAACCTACACGACTTCAATTGTGGTTTGAAATCATACAAAAATGAAGTGGTTGCAAGCATAGAAGTGTATGGTGAAATGCACCGTTACATACCCGTGATTGCCAAATGGTCAGGTTTTAGAAAAATAGGGGAAAAGGTGGTCGAACACCAAGCCCGAAAATATGGCGTATCGAAATTTATGGGTTGGAGTCGTTTCATAAACGGCTTTTTAGATTTGTTGAGCATTACTTTTGTGGGTCGTTTTGGTCGCCGTCCAATGCACTTGTTTGGCACATTTGGGTCGTTGATGTTTTTATTGGGCTTTTTCTCCGCAAGTTATGTCGGTTTCGTAAAATTATATCGACTTTATAAAGAATTACCAACCGTTTTGGTGACTAATAATCCCTATTTTTACATCTCATTGGTCATGATGATGCTCGGCACCATGTTATTTTTAGCTGGCTTTTTAGCGGAAATGATAGCCCGACAAAATCCAACCCGCAATTGGTACGTTATTGAAAAAGAAATAGGTCAAAAGTAGTTATTGAGTTATTCTGTTATTGAGTTATTTTGCACATAAAATAACTTAATAACAGAATAAGGGAATTTGAAAAAAATAACTTACCCATTTTAATATTTTTTATCTTTGCGAAAAAAAAGCAATGGTTGAATTATCGTCTGATGTTTTGGGTTGTTTTAAATCTGCCTTG
>JAYTMW010000142.1:0-4251 GCA_043728105.1 Saprospiraceae bacterium
AATACATGAATTTCAATGTATTATTACAGAACTATTTATTCATAACATGTACGCATTGACTATCGAACTATCTAAAAGATTTAACTTTCACAGAATTATAGCATTTTCAAAATCCAATTTTCAACCGACACAAGTTGGGTAGGCATGACTTATTTTCAACAAGATAGGGTAGGGGATTAAAATAAAGTAAAACAAGGTGCAGGAATTATATTACAGTAAAATTCTGTAATTTTCTGTAATTTTCATGTGAAATACATTATCCATAAAATATGCAAAGAGTGGTAAATAAAACTTGACACTTGTGATGTCATAATTACAGAGCCTTGATAGAAGAAATTCAGAATTGTTTTTGAACCCGTAAAAAGTTAGATGACGGCAAAGGAACATGGCGAAGGATGAGATATTATAAACGGATTCGCCTTCTTCAATTCTTCAAGGCGTTGCTCTTAAATATATTTTCATTTGTATTCAATCTGTAAACGTTCACAGAAATATTACAGTATTTTACAGCAAAATCACAGAATATGACACTAAATACTGAGGGGTCTATTCAATTATTTTATTGAAATGATCATTCATCATTGCTTTTAAAATAATTCAAAATACATGAATTTTCAAGACAAACACAGTATATTTGCAGCATAGTTACAGCAAGTACAGTAAAATTAATGTATAATTACAGAAAATAGATAGAAAATATGGAAAAGAAAAAGTTAGTATCCAAAAAAAACTTGACCTTAGAGGCAGAAGAAAAAGCCTTACAAGAAGTGCGTAAAATCGAGTCAATAAAAAAAGTGCAACGCATAACCGTAGATATGCCTGTTTTTTTATACGATAAAATGAAAGATGAAACGGAACAGAAAGGTTATTCAATAACAGGCTTTATGTTGTCTTTGGTTCGTAAATATTTTGAGGAATAAAAAAAAGCGAATGAATAGTCTTTTTTACAGTTTTTCGGTAATTTAAATACAATTACAGATATAAGTTCTTTTCTAAAAAGAAAACCAACAACAACTCTCCTTTTGTTCTTACTTTAATAGTTTCCTTTGTTTTATATTTATAGGCTCATAACTCATTGTAAATCAATGAGTTATGAGCTTAACTATCACTAATAATACGGCAAGTATCACCAATAATACGGAGAACTATCACCAATAATACGGCAAGTATCACCAAGATTACGGAGAACTATCACCAATAATACGGGCAAGTATCACCAAGATTACGGAGGTTTATTTCAGATTGCCCTTTAATTATCACCAGTAATACGGAATATGATCCTTTCTCAAAGTAAAGGCATCAAAATCTCTTATGAACTATCACCAATAATACGGAATTTTAGCAAGATACCCTTCATTTCTTAACAGCTTTGTTTAATTCAAAAATAGAAAGAATATGGAGAGCCTCTAACTATCACCAATAATACGGAGCAAAAACTTCCAATCTATTTCCCGTCTTTTTGGTGATAATAGGGTAGGGGAGAGAATATTTTTTTATTTTTAACTATCACTATTAAATTTAAGAAGTGATAGTTAAGTTTGTGCATTAATATTCAAAAATATGAGAAAGAAAGAGCTTATAGTTGATAAAAGTCAAATCAAAATTATCCGAAAGGCTAATGAATTGGTAGAGGCCCGCTATCGTTTCGATATTTGGGAAATGCGGGTATTTGCCAAAATGCTCATGACCATCAGAACGGCAGACAAAGACTTGCAAAAATATCAAATCCACATCAGCGAAATTATCAAAGATTTTAATCTTTTGGATGCGGGTGACAACTATACGTCCATTAAAGATGCAGCTAATAAATTGCTCACAAAAGTTATTGAGATTGAAAAAGAAACGCCCGAAGGTTCCAAATGGGTTAGAATACCTTTGTTAATAGCCGTGGAAGGGTTTAAAAATAAAAGTGAAGGCAATTATATCAGTGTTCAGTTTCACCCCGAATTGAAGCCTTTTCTCATGGAACTCAAAGAACGGTATTTGCAATACGATATTCGTAATTTGTGGGGTTTAACGAGTGTTTACTCGGTGAGAATGTATGAGTTACTCAAACAATACGAACGCATCGGAAAACGCTATTTTGATGTAGAAAATCTAAGACTCATTCTGGGTATTAACCCAAGCGAATATAAATTGTATGGACATTTTAAAAACAAAATTATTTTAAAAGCTCAAAATGACCTGAAAGAAGTAACGGATATACATTTTGCTTTTAAGGAAAAAAAGGAAAGTAGGAGAGTGGTGGGCCTCACTTTTCAGATTCTTAGGAATGACACAACGGTGTTAAGTCAAACAGAGATACTTCCCGACACAACCGCACCGAATGAGCATATTGTAGAAGAAGCATCGCTGGATGCCTTATACGAACAAGTAAAAGGGTGGGGGATTACGCTGTCTCGATTGCGTCAACTTTTTGTGCTGTATGGTGAAAAACGTCTTAAAAATGGTTTAGATTGTACTTTGGATTCTATTTCCGAGGGTAAAGTTAAAGGCAATAAAGTCGGATTTTTTACAAAGGCGGTTGAAGAAAATTGGATGAGTCCGAAGCAAGTTGAAAAAAATAGTGTTGAAGACAAAAAGCAACAACGCACGGATAAAGTAGCTGAAATGACACTTGAAATCTCACGATTAGAGGTAGAATTGAAAAATATGCTCGATATGAGAACTGTGGATGCCAATGAAGAAATTAAAAAATTGACGCAAGATGACCCACTTGTGGCGACCGAAGCAATTGGTAAAATCGTTAACAATAAAATTTTAGTCAATCTTTTAGAAAAACAAACGGGACTCAAAATTAGCGACTTGACCATTGATGATTGGCGTTTTAATGCTCATCTCCGTGCGGCTGTTTTGCAGCAGATTGAACTTTTGCACCCCTCAGTATTTGAAGCCATTAAAAAGCGATACGACGGGCCTATTAAGAATATGAAACGGCAGATTGAAGGGTTGAAAAAAGAGGTGGGGTAAATTCTACTTTGGCACTCTATAACAGAAAAAATACATCAATCCGAAAAAAAATTCCTCGAAACACGCCTTTTGCCTTAGGCAAAACAGTGAATGAATATCGCAAAGAGTAGAGTGCCAAATTAGAAGTAATTGGGCATAAAATAATATGCGTTTATGTTAACGTTTAGAAGATATGTTTGAGAGAATGGAGCTTTTTGCCAAGGGTATATAAAATTGAAAGGATTACCTAAATATATGAACCGTCCCTTTCAAAATATCGCCATTTGGCTTTAGCGATAAAATAAAAAAGTAGTCTCCTTCAGGTAACTCTTTCCCATCATTTGTTTGCCCCGACCAATCCTTCTGATAAGGCTCGCTCACATAAACTTGCTGACTCCACCGATTGTAAATCTCGATGCGACTGAGGGGGTATCGTTGCCAATCAACAATTGGAATGTCTAAGTTATCATTGATGCCATCGTTGTTGGGTGTGATGGCGGTTTTGATATTGCTATTGATTTTCACTTGTACTTTTGTAATGTGAAAATTGCCTTTGCAGCCTATTAAAGTTGAATCTTGATAGACTGTATCTAATTGTGGACTTACCATTTTCCCATTTTTTAGTTTAATACTGTCACCAATTAAAATAGTTTTGGATTCAAAAGTTGTATCATAATTTACTTTTGAGGAACAAAAAAGGGTAAAATCACCCATGCTCGGCAAACCCAAATTATTAGACAAATTAATGTCAAGAGGACTACTTAACGGACAAAAACGGCGATAACTAATAGGAATACAGCCTTTTAATTGGTTGTTTTGTAAATGAATTGTATTTATTTGAGTTAAACTATCAAATTCTGGTAGTTCCCCTTCAAGTTGATTGCTATTTAAAAGAAGCTGCTTGAGATTTTTAAGTGAAAAGTTTGGAATAGACCCAATTAGTGAGCAACCCGATAAACTTAAATATTCAAGACTATCTAATTTGAAATTAGGCACAGTACTATTGCTAAAATTATTATCATACAGAAAGAGGTCTGTCAAAGCGGGTAAATTGAAATTAGGAATAGGTGCTCTGAGATTATTATTACCCAGATAGAGACCTATCAGTTTTTCATAATTAAAGTTAGGAATCAAACCGCTTAACTGGTTGTTAGATAAGTTCAATACTACCAAATTTTTGAATTTAAAATTAGGGATAGAATCAAATAGCATATTAGCCTCTAAATTCAAATTGCGTAATAATGGTAAATTCAAATTGGGTATTTTACCTGAAAGTCTATTACTGTCTAAACGTAAAACTTC
>JAYTMW010000143.1:0-2243 GCA_043728105.1 Saprospiraceae bacterium
TATTGATAGCCATTGTCATAAATGGTCATACCGTTTTGAGAAGTATTCACGAGCGTATTATTATAGATTTCTAATTCGATTTTAGGTAAAGAAATACTATCGCGCGAATCAGCAAATATGCCCTCATAGGCGTTGACAATCAAATTGTTATATACTTTTATAGTATTAATAAAACCAATCATAGCCAAGGCTGTACTACCCGGGTTACGAATGATATTATTGTAAAAAAGTCCACCTGAGCCGGCACCAATTTGTACACCATTTGTTTGTTGTGATACTTTTAGTAAGCCTGTATATTCTATTAAGTTATCATGGACATCAGCATCCGGGGAGCATCCATATTGCAAACCATCCCAACCGGTGTTGCGAATGATATTATTATGCACTTTTAAGCCGAGAATTTGATGCGGATATACTACTTGACTAACACCATTACAAGTCCGTGTGACACCACCTTGCCAAAACGAATTGCCAACATAAAGTCCTTCGCCCAATACATCATGAATATAATTGTGGTGAATATTAATATCCGTCATGACCATATTGTCGCGCCAAGTATTGGGGTCGCATGAAGGGTCTTGTTTAATCATAAACCCTGCGAAATTAGACTTTTTAATCTCAATATGGTCTATTTCAATGCCTTTGGCTGTTGTACCACTCACTACTAAAGCCCCTGCAACTGATGTGCAATCGAACGTAATCCCATAATTTTGAGTACTATCGCCTGTACCTGTAATATGCACATTTTCACAATTCATCAGAGACAAAGGCTGATAATTACCTGTACTGTTAAAAGTAGCGACCGTATTGCACAAGTTTTTGATAATAATAGGAGCGGCGGCTGTGCCTTTTATACCATCTAATCGTAAATCCACATAATTACCCGTTAAGCAAACTGTCTGACCTGGCTGAGGGTCAAAATGATAGGCGCCCGTTCTCCAAGGAGCTAAAGAAATACCATGTGCCAAAGCTGTGTCAATGGTATAATCACAACCACAAGCCGCATTATTTTGTGCAAAAGATATACAAGAAAGAGCAGAAAAAATAAAAGTAAAAAGTCTATGTTTATTTGTGTAAATTTTCATATGAGTCGATTTTTGAATTATGATAAATATTTTTTGGAAAGATAATATCTCAATAAGCGCATTAATTTCTGATGAACAGCATTTTAGTAAACGCACTACTATTTTGAGGAATGATAGATAATTGATATTGTCCTTCAGGTAAGCCTAATATATCTATTTTTACAGGATTAGCGGTCACTTGATTGATCAATTGGCTATGTGCAGACTGACCAAGCAAATCATATAATATTATTTTCACATTTTGATTCAAATAAGGCATTAAATCAAGATTAACAAAATCTGCATTGGGGCTTGGATAAACGTTTACTAAATCCTTATTTTTAAAATTGATTGTTTGAGTGCGAGAATATTGAACAGTGCCATCTTTCAATACCGTTTTTATACGATAACTATTGTCGTTTTTTTTAGGTTTGGTATCTATGTAGGTATATTCCTGAGAACCTGAGAGTGTACTGGCATTTAATGTATCAATATCCTTGAAATTTCCTTGTTCGCGGGCTTTTTGAATAATAAAATGCTTTGTTTTCTCATTATGTTTATTCAACCAATCTAAATTTATGCTGCTTTTTGTTGAATGCGTAATGAGTTCTATATTGCTTTTAATACCGCTCAATGGCGCAATATATACAGCTTCTTCAATGGTAATTGTAAATGAATAAGTGCTTTTATTACCCGATGCATCTTTTGCTACCATTGTAACTTTATGAATGCCTATGGGCAAACAGTCACCCAAACTTATATTACTTGTTAAAGTAACGACTGAACAATTGTCTGTTATAACAGGAATATCCCATGAAGCTACATAACATTCTTCCACAAAAACTGTGAAAGTTTGAGGCATTTCTTTAAAAATAGGCGGTTCAGTGTCATTATTGCAGATGTTAGCAATGCTTGTGTTGGATTTGAGAAAACCCCAATCTGCTGTGCCATAAACATAATTCTGATTGATTTTTGCAATAGCATCATTCAAATCAAAAAGTGGGTATTGTGTAGTACAACCACCGATTGCGTTTTCAGCTTCTTGAAGGATTTGTTGAACTGTTTTACTTGTAAAAATACCTGTTTTGACAACCATATTTTTTAAAAGAATATTGTTAGAACTGAATCGAGCATCGTACTCATCAAAGCCAATGTTTAATTTAAGGGCAACTATCTGAC
>JAYTMW010000144.1:0-6709 GCA_043728105.1 Saprospiraceae bacterium
ACTAAAAAATCATGTTTAAATCAAAAGAAATCACTGAAAATCAGTTTAATCAGTATCATCTGTGGTTCTATTTTTTCCATATACGGAATTGCTGGTGTCTATGTGTTACAAAAAAATGACCATATTATTTTTACTCGTTACTAATTCTACTTTGATACTCTAAAACAGAAAAAGGACTAAATGGATTGATTGATTTTTTAGAAAGAAAAATTGAAAATTTTTCTTTCTAAAAAATCAATCAATCCGAGAAAAATTCCCCTTTAGCACGCCTTTCTACGCAGTAAAAACAGTGAGTAAATATCTTATGTTGTAGTGTGCCAAAGTAGAACTAAGTGGGTTGATTTAATTTTTAAACTTCAAAAATTAAATCAACCCAAAAGAAATACCGCTTATGCACGCCTTTTGTGCGCAGCACAAAACAGTGTGTGTAAAGTAAAAAAGTATAAAAAACGCAAAAAAGACGAAAAATACTGAGGGGCCTCTTTTAGTTGATAATGGATAATTGATAACGGATAAATTTTTTAGTAACACCACGAAATCCATTACAATTTATCCATTATCAACTATCCATTACCCACTACTTAATTGTTAATTTTAAATTTTTAATTCAACATAAATGGCTCTTATATCTATAAATTTAAAAACAGGTTCAGTTGACGACGAAAAAGATGTGATTGTCGGCATTGATTTGGGGACGACAAACTCGCTCGTGGCGTATATGAGGGATGGCGTGCCTGTATGTGTGGCAGGTGAAAATGGAAAAAATACGCTCGTACCTTCCGTTTTGCATTTTAAGGCTTTTGAGGCTTTTGAGGCTAAAAATACTGAGGGGCCTATTTTAGTGGGCGATGAAGCAAAGGAAAAACTCATCACTGACCCACAAAATACCATTTATTCGGTCAAGCGATTGATGGGTAAGGCGTATAAAGATGTGCAAGGTCAAGAAAATTATTTTGGCTATAAAATTATCAATACCCAAGACGATGATACGCTCGTGAAAGTGCGGGTAGGCGACAAGTTTTATACGCCCACCGAGCTATCAAGTTTTATTTTAAAAGAACTAAAAATACGGGTTGAAAAGGACTTGGGTAAGGCGGTTTCTAAGGCCGTTATCACCGTTCCCGCTTATTTCAACGA
The DNA here is from genome assembly GCA_043728105.1 of Saprospiraceae bacterium. GTDB lineage: Bacteria > Bacteroidota > Bacteroidia > Chitinophagales > Saprospiraceae > JAAFJT01. Next base: position 1,138 of record JAYTMW010000144.1, read on the forward strand.
TGCCCAAAGACAAGCCACTCGTGACGCAGGTAAGCTCGCTGGTCTGGACGTTTTGCGTATCGTGAACGAACCCACGGCGGCCGCTTTGGCGTATGGTTTGGATAGAAAAGCGGCTGAAACGATTGCGGTTTATGACCTCGGCGGCGGCACTTTCGATATTTCTATTTTGCAACTACAAGACGGTATTTTTGAAGTTTTATCCACCAACGGCGATACTTTTTTGGGCGGCGATGATTTGGATAGAATGATTGTAGATTATTGGATTAAAGAAAATAATATTCATAAAGACTTGATTATCAACGATAAAGCCTTTGGTCAAGACATTCGTTTGGCGGCAGAGAAAGCAAAAAAGGCTCTGAGTAGTAGCGAAATTTTTGAGTTACGCATGTCGCAATACACACTACGCATCACACGAGACACTTTTGAAATTTTGATTTTACCTTTAATTGAAAAGACGATTCAGTGTTGCAAAAGTGCGTTGGCGGATGCCAAGTTGACGGCGAAAGATATTCAATCCGTAGTTATGGTGGGTGGCTCTACCCGAGTGCCTTTGGTGAAAAAAATGGTATCAGATTTCTTTGGAAAAGATGTTTTTGATGATGTGAATCCCGATGAAGTAGTGGCTTTGGGTGCTGCCATTCAAGCCGATGTTTTGGCGGGCAATCAGCGTGATATTTTGTTGATTGACATCACGCCTTTGTCGCTCGGCATTGAGACAGTGGGCGGTTTGATGGATACGATTATTCCTCGTAATTCCAAAATTCCGAGTAAGGCAGGACGGCAATATACGACCTCCGTGGATGGTCAAAAGAACCTAAAAGTATCGGTTTTTCAAGGCGAAAGAGACTTGGTGCAGCACAATCGCAAGTTAGGCGAGTTTATACTGAGGGGTATCCCGCCCATGCCAGCGGGTTTACCCAAAATTGATATTAATTTTTATTTAGATGCCGACGGTATTTTGCGGGTGAAAGCTACTGAACTCCGCAGCAACGTGGCGCAAGAAGTGACCATGAAAGCCAGCTACGGACTCAGCGACCAAGAAATGGCCATGATGCTCATAGATTCCATCCAAAATGCCAGTTCAGACCTTCAAATTCGGTCGCTTTTGGAGGCTCGCAACGAAGCCAATAATGTCTTGCTTGCCGTCGAAAAATTCTTAATCCACAACGTCGAAATCCTTTCGGAAGAAGAAAAAGCGACGACTCAATCTTTGGCAAAAACCTTGAAAATGGCGGTGGCGGGAGACAGTAAAGATGCCATAAATGCGGCGATGGATGATTTGAATACCTACACCGAACCCATGGCACATCGGGCTATGGATGTGAATATTGCGGCAGCGATGAAGGGGAAACAGATTTGATTTTCTTTGTAAGTTATTGATTATTAATGGTTTATGTAAAAAATAAGCGGATTGAGAGTTTGGCTCAATCCGCTTTGTTTTTGGTTTACCCCCTCAGTATTTTTGAAAGAAAATTACTGTTTTACTATCTTCTTCGTCTCCGTGCCGTTTTGGGTGCGGAGGGTGAGGAAATAGATGCCAGGTGCGAGGTCGTTTGTTTCTATCGTTTCTTGATAGCTGCCTTTTTCTTTCACGCCTAAGTTCTTACTTTTTAAGGTTTGACCTACGGCATTGGATAAATCAAGATTGGCGTTAGTCACTTCCTCAATATTCAAATCAATGGTAATTTGATTGGTGAATGGGTTGGGAGAAATATTAAACTCTCCACGCTTCCCTATCTTCCTTTCATTATCATTAGCTACTAAAGATGCAGGTGCTTCAGGATTATATTTTTTTGTCCCCGCTTTGGCACAAAAAGCATATAATTGAGACGGCGATTGAGGAGGAACAATTCCCCCTTGACATTCCGTTGGCAAGCCAATTGTTATATCGGCGTTGGCAGGAATGTTGGTAGGATTTTCAAAATTCACTTCTCTTCCAGCAATAACCGTTAGTATAAACCCATTTGTTGTTACAGTACCTTTAAATGTAACTGTTTCCCATGCTCTAATTGTTAAATTACTTGTTAATGATAAATTTTCAAAAACAGGATTCAATTGTATATCGCTTATGGGCGTATTTGCTATAGGTGTAGTTGTTAATGTTGGAAACAGTTGATATTGCGCTTCAAATAAATATTGCTTTGCAGGGTCATCTTGCCTTTGTAAATTAGCCATAACTAGCAAGCGCACATCATTTTGAAATGCTGCGGTGGAAAACTTATTGCCTGTACCACCCGCCATGAGATTTGTGTTACCTAAAAAGCCTAAATGTGCAACATAACCTCTTATACAAGACAATGGCATTAACGGAGTAGTAATAGTGGCTGTATCTGATAATGTTCCATCAGCGTTTTTCTTTCTTATGACTGTGATAGAAGAGGATAATGGGCTACTAAAAGTACAAAACGGAGGAAATGCACCATTTGCAGGATTGCGATTATCTTTCAAGCATTTTGCATCAACATTAAATACTAAAGCAGCTTTTATATCTACAGGCGTTGAACTATAGCCAGATGCTGGATTAATGGCATATCTAATATCATCTTGAAGCTGAAAATCCCATTTCATAAATCTATATTCAGTACTCGAAAGTGTTTGTCCAAATGTATTTACGTAAGAATAACTGGGCCCTTGGGATATTTGAGATGATGAATTAAAATTAATTTTAGGTGTCTCTACCAAACTGAAAATCCCTAAAGTGTTGTTATAAATAGGTTTCGTTAAAGCATTACCAGTATTAGAGGGCCAATTTGAGCCTGGTACAAATAAATCTGCTTGAGTTAAAAGAAACTCAGTATTAATAGTTCCACTTATTTTATACTTTAATCCTTTGGCTGCTACAGTAGGCGTTGCAGCATCTCCACCTGCTATTAACTCAACTAAGCCTAATACTAAACCAAAATCACCTGCAAGATCTTTGATGAATTTAGGAAACATAAAAGGTGTTTTTTTCTTAGATCTAATAATGGTTGTTGTATTATCTACGCCAGGTACTTCATTAGTATCGACAACCGTTTTTGTCTCATAAATTACTTTTGAAGGTACTAAATTTTGAATTGCACCCAGCCCTTCTGCAAGCGTTTTACCCACACCTGTAACTGTTTTAGTGGCTGTAGCAAGATCTTTACTAAATCCCTCAATTACAGGCCCTAATCCTCCACTACTGGTTGAAGTAGGTGTCGTAGTTGATTGCGTAATATCATCTTGAATCAACTCAACTTGTTGAGTTTTGAATAAAACAGGTCTAACATAAATTCTGGATATATAGTTACAAGTACATGGGTCATAAGCCATAGGAAAATCGGCGTATAACCAAAAATTCCCTTCAGAGTTGACTATTATGGGTGATGAACTTTTTAGCTTTTTGTCAAACTTATCCAAAGCTTTAGCGGGTGACTTTGAATAAGATAATAAAGCACTCTCTATTTGTTTACCTGCTGGGGCAGAGCCATCTGCTATAAATTCAATTTGAATTCTACCTGCATTGTATTCAATACCAAGTCCAGCGGGTATGTAAAAAAATGTTCTTAATATGCCTTGATACCGATTGTAAAGGATAATATATGGAACCAGCTTAGGGTCATTTACTCCACCAAAATAATAACCAACTATATCCCAACCATTGATAGGCTCAAAGTCCTTAGCATTAATAGGTTGGTCTTGTAAAAATATAGTGTTTACATTGGCTTGTTGCCAAAACCACGGATTAAACCTTGTGATTGTTGACGTTTGATTAGAAGCCGTGTTGATAATATTTAGAGTATATTGATTTTGTGGAACGGCATTGCCAGCTCGCCAATCAAATATATTCACCGTTGACCCTGGTATTGTTTTAATATTTTTAGCATTGTTTAATGCTGGGTCATCAGAGTCTATACATTGTCCTTTTGTTATTATTGGGACAAAATATAAAACAAGTAATATGTATATATATGTGTATTTCATTGTTTACTGTTTTTTACCAATAAATTTGTCACTGACAATTTTACTGATTGTGATGTCATAAAATTTGAATTTAATTTCCAACGAGCTATCGTCTTTACCCAATTTTCCCCAGCCGTACAAATCTTTGCAGGGGCCAAAAGTATCTCCTTTATAGTCCGTACTATTACCAACTAAAAAATCTCGATATGCGCCAAAAGTTAATAAAGAGCCACGTCTTGCAGGTACATCTCTATTTTCACAACCTCGTTGAAGTCCATTGATATACGAAAACCCTTCGTATCCACCTGAAGTAGCTTTTAAGATTGTAATTGTAAACAAATCGCTTGGCTTCGATTCAAGATACCCTTTATATTTGCCGACAAAAAAATCATGAAAACGAGAACTTGAAACTACTAATCGCTTTGTGATTGTATCTGCAAATGTATTAGCTGCACCACATGGGTTCTTTTTCCTAACAATCAATCTAACATCAAGCACTGCTGGATTATCAAATTGTAAAACCACTTTTCGGGTATTGAAAACTGTAGGGTCAGTACCAATTTTCCATTCATAAGTGACTTCTGATGAGTCTTGGGCTATAAAGGTGACTTCACTAATTGAGTGAACTGTATCACATTCAAATAGATATATTTTATTATCATCAGGCTCAACAGAAATCATCATCTTAAAATCAGCAGTAATTTTTCTAAAACAAGGATCATAATTCTCACATTCAGGATTACTTGAATCTTGACACTTTTTACAACAGCTACTCAAAAAAGGAATGGCTATTAAAAGCAAAATGGTGATAGCATTGAAATTTTTCATCGTTGAGTTATTTTTTATTGTTATTCAAATCCGCTTTCAGCTGAGCGTTTTCCGCTTCCACTGCCTTCAAGCGTTTATCCATATCAATCAAATGGAGGAAAAGCTCCTCAATTTTCTCTTGTTGGGCTTTTGCCGTTTCCGCTACCTCGATGCCATCTTTTTCCACCTCGGCAGCCGACTTGCTTTTGTGCAAATACCCTTTTTCTTTGATGTGTTGCTCGACCATACTGAGGGGGGTGAGTGTGTAGTCTTTCTGGAAGACGTAATCAGGCCAGTTCGCCACCAAAGATACTTTCATTTTTTCAGTAACGATGCCCGTTCTAACGTAAAGTAAATAATCTGAAACTTCATTAAGAACACCTGTTTCAAATCCCTTCTTTGATAAACGGCGTATTTCGGTTTGATCACGCCAATCAGCTTGCAAGCCAATAGATACAATACCATTTTGATGTACAATCATACCGCCATTTTGAGTACGTATGCCGACGCCACCGTAGCCACTTAACACAAGTGAGCGCGTATTCCAAAGAGTATTGTTATCAAAAGCTGAAAAATTTGAGCCCACAGCCTTACCAACAGTTAGCCCGTAATTGGGATTACCGCCCCATTGATAAGGAAAAGCATTGCCCGCATCGTAGAAAGTGAGCCCTTTGCCTTCTACGTTCAGATAAGAAGCCCAACCTAATCCAATATTAAGATTATCAAATCTTGTTATTGTGCCAAACAATAGACTTGTTGTAAGTTGATAATCAATAAGTTACAAAAGGTGTTTTTTTAACTCATTGATTATCAATTGTTTAAAAATTAGAATAATAAATCA
>JAYTMW010000145.1:0-4996 GCA_043728105.1 Saprospiraceae bacterium
ACCAATCACTCATCTCCCATCGTCTTCAATTGTTCTCTGTAGTTTGAAAAAATATTGGATTTTGAAATAAAACCGACGTATTTATCCTCCAAATCCACCACGGGAAGGTTCCACGCATTGGTTCTATCAAATTTTTTCATCACTTCGCTCATATCTTCGTTGAGTTGAATGATTTCGGGTGGCATTTTTAGAAACTTTTCGGCAAATAATTTACTGTACAATTTCGTATCGAACATAACCTCTCGCACATCATCTAAGGTCAAAATGCCTTCAAATTTTCCTTCATTATCCGTCACGGCAAATAAATTTCGGTTTGAAGTTTTTATCACATTCACAATGTCACCCAAACTTGCAGTAATCGGAATAGTCTTAAATTCGGTCTCAATTACATTAGACGTATTCAATAAAATTAAAATATTTCGGTCTTTATCGCTACTAAAAACTTCACCACGCTCAATCATGTTTTTAGTCTCCAAAGAAACGGGTTCAAAATGACGCACCATCGCATTCGTAAGCGTTGAAACAATCATCAACGGAATAATTAACTCATAACCACCCGTTACTTCGGCAATCAAAAAAATGCCTGTCAAGGGTGCATACATTACGCCGCTTAGGATGCCCGCCATTGCCACAATTGAAAAATTACCTTCGGGAAGATGATGAGAAAACCCTAAATTGTTTATAATTCGAGAAAAGACAAAACCTAAATGTGCGCCCACAAAAAGCGAAGGGGCAAAGTTGCCACCGTTGCCACCACTTGCCAGCGTGACGGTCGTGGCAATAGGTTTTATAATCACAATGGCTGCCACAAAAGCAACAATTGCCCACTTTTGGAAGCGATATTCACTAAAAAGGCTGTTTTTGAGCAATAATTCACTTTGCCCTGCGGCAATAATTTTTGTACTGGCGTAGCCTTCTCCAAACAAAGATGGTAAAAAATAAATCATGCCTGCCAAAAACACACCACCAATCAAGGCTTTTGTAAAGGGTGAAACGTCTAATTTTTTAAACAATTTGTTGATGTGATGCGCCACTCGAATGTAGTAAAGTGAAATAAATCCACACACCACAGCAAGTAAAATATAGTAAGGAATATTCAAATAATTAAATGAATCGGTCAACCGAAAAAAGAATAAAGCATCTTCATTGAACACAATTTTTGAGAACAATGCACCCACCGCCGCTGCAATAATCAAAGGTATAAAAGCCGAAAAAGCCACGTCCGTCAACAGCACTTCCATCGCAAACATTACCCCCGCAATGGGCGAATTAAACACCGCCGCAATGCCCGCCGCCGCCCCGCAACCCAACAAAAGCATCCTATCTTTATACGACAAATTCCAAGAGCGAGCAATGTTGCTACCAACGGCGGCACCCGTAATCACAATCGGTGCTTCCAAACCCGCCGAACCACCCAAACCAACCGTCAATGAACTCGTGATGATGTGAGAATACAATTTATGCCGTTGCACGAAGGCTGATTTTTTTGCAATTTCGTACAAAATATCAGAAATGCCTTTGCCTAATTGACCCCTCAGTATTTTTTCAACAAAAAGCACTGTTAGCACAATTCCGAGCAACGGAAAGGCTATCATGTAAGGCGATTTTATGGGAGAGAAAAATTTATCCGTTTGAAATAGGCTTTGTAGATAGTGGACAAATGTTTTTAAAATAAAAGCCATCACACCCGCCGCCAATCCTACGACAACGGCGGCAAAAATTTGAAACTGTCTTTCGGTAAGTTTTTCTTTTAAAAATTGGATGATATTGCCTACTTTTTGGATGCTCATAGTGGTGTTACGAATCTAAATTAATAAGGTCTAATTAAAGTTTTTTTTGCAACACATAGGCACATAGGACACATAGTATTATGTATAAAATATTGATAATCAGCACTTTCTGTAATTTTGGGGTGTCCTATCTGCCTCGTGTAGGTTGCACATAAAAATCAATTAAACCATGTTTTTTCTACTGATTACTTTATTGTCAAAAAAGCAAAATCAATGCAAAAATACTGAGGGGGTCAACTGACTTTAACGCCCCCCTCAGTATTTTCTAAATTTATTCTCCGCCAAAAACTTTATACGTAAATGGATCTGCACTGCCTACTTTCACACTCAATATATACACTCCTTTTGCCAGACCTTTTGTCGGTAATTCTGCATACACATTTTTCAAACGGATGATTTGAGTGGTTATCAATCGACCCGTAATATCAAACAGATTCATCTCCACATTTTCATCCACAATATCGTTAAACAAAACGCTAATATTGTCTTTAAAAGGATTAGGAAACACTTTATTTATCGCCAAAGGCGCAGCTTTATCTCGTTTCACAACAAAAGGTGGAGTATAAAAATCCAAAGTCGAATTTTCATGCAACACTTTGATTCTAAAATAGTAAAAATTGAAACGAGAACCTTCATATTTCACAGCGTAATCTTGCAGTTCTTCGCTCGATTTTCCTTTGGCAAGAGGCGTTCCAATGATGCTATAATTTCGCCCGTTTTCGGAAATTTCTATTTGAAAAGCCTTCGCTAAATACTCGGGTTGGGTCTGAAATTTCACGTCAATTGCCGTCTGTGTTTTAGTAAATTCACCACCTTGATTGACGACGAAAGTTTTCAATTCACCCGTATATTTTGTTACTTCAATGTCATCAATTGCAACCCCTGGTCGAAGTGGCTCTTGGTCACTGGCTTTGAAAACGAAACGAAATGATACAAATTTATTCCCTTGTAGCGTCGTAATATTCAGCTTAAAACGAGTCCAATCCTCCACAGAGACGGAAAAATAGTTCTCTCCAATCGGAAAAGCACCGTCCGCCAAAGTTGTGTTTTTATAGGTGTACCAATTAGGTTCATTCGATCCAAGAACTTGCCAATTAGCACCTTTATCCAACGAATATTCAACTTGCATACCATCATAAGCCCTTTCTATGTTAAAAACACTCCAAAAACTGAACTGATAAATCCCTTTTTCACTCATGTCATACATGGGCGTATATAGGTAAGCCATGGTGTTTTTTTGATAAAACTTATCATTTGGTGCTAATACATAAGCGTTTTTGCCCGTGTGAGTACCATCTTTTCCGAAAACAGACGATTTCGCTCTTTCAAATTTTGAACCTGCCGCACTGTACGCACCAAAGTGTTCATTCGTGCCTTCAAAACTACCATCGTAATTATTTACACCTGTTTTGTAAGGTAAACCGACTTGTGGCAAAACCTTAATCGAGCTTTTTGCAATCAAATCTGAATTACCATTAATCCTAAGAGAAACATTGTAAGTGCCAATTGATTTATATGTAAAATTTGTATTCTCTAAAGTGTCCGACGAGCCTTCTCCAAAATTCCAAAGAAAGGATTCAGCGGCGTTAGAAATTTCACCTTTGAAACTCGTGCGAGCATCCACATACGTCACTTGACTGAAATCCATGGCTGACGAAGGCTTCGAAAACGAGTTAGTCGTCCACAGACCTCTACCATAAGTTGCCGCCAAAATCGTATTATCGGATTGTCGAATTTTGAGCATATCCGTTCTCACGATGGGCGACCCACGACCCGGAAAAGGTGGATTCCAAACGGTGTTTGTGCTATCCAAGTTGTCGGTACTCCAAACACCCAAATCTGTCGCAATCAAAGCCTGTTTGTTGTCATTTGGATTAAAAACGACCCAACGAACGGGCATGTCAGGCAAATTATTTTCAATATTTGTCCAAGTTGTACCACCGTCTTTTGATTCGTGAATACTCTTTGTGCCGTAGCTTGAAAGTGACACCAAAAGATGATTTGAATCACCTTTTTCGGTTGTGATGCAAGAAATTGTACCACCAAAATTGTTTAAAAGCACCGCTTTTGACGTATCCGAATTGGCATTATCCACCCGATAAACCACACCGCTGCGTGTGCCTAAGTAAACTCGATTAGCAACATTTTCATCTACAAAAACGTGGATAATATTTGAAAGTGTAACACCTAAAATATCAACCACTCGCCCTTTGTCGCTGTTGAGTTTCCAACGCCAAAGGTCTCCATCGGCAGTTTGAGCATACAAAATATTTTCTTTAGAATCATAATCGGCGGGGTTCACAAAACCGCCATTTGACCTTGCCGTTCGTGTAAAATTAAAGCCGCCATCGGTTGAAAGATGCCAATCGCCGTAGTAAATTGAGCCAATTTGGATTTTTGGTTCATTTTTGTCAATAAAACAATAGAAACCATCCCCGCCGATTGAACGCCCTTTGACGTTTCCAACACCCGCAGAACGGACAATCAAAGTGCCGTTGTCTTGCGCTCCCGCCATAAATTGGTTGTAACCAGAATCGGGATGAATCGCAGAAGCGTAAAACTGGGTTGTGACATACCCCTCCGTTTTTTCAACTGATTTCAAAGAACCCGTCAACGGACTTTCAATAGCGAAAACGCCGCCATCCGTTCCAATGTATAAATTGTTAGAATTATCAGGCTCGAAAAAAGCACCGTGCTGGTCAGCGTGTGCATATTGGCGTGAACTACATCTTGTCCATTCCGTAATTTGTTGCCAAGTTTGACCACCCGACATACTTCTAAAAAGGTCAATACCACCCAAAAAAACAGCATTTGGGTCGTCGGGACTTACAGCCAAAGACAAATCATAGTATGCTTGTCCACGGGTAAAATCAGTTGAAGTGCCGCCTTGACAACCATCGCTCCAAGTAGGTTTGGGTAAAACCGACCAAGATTCTCCACCATTTATTGTTTTATAAACAGGCGAAGCGACTGAACCAACTGCACCAACGACATAAATTATATCTGCATTAGACGGTGCAACCGCCATTTCAGCTCTTGACAAATTGGTTGGAAAACCATTGTTTGAAGAAATTGATTTCCACGTGCCTAAATCGCCACCTTGCGTAGATTTATGGATTCGAGAACTGTTGCAAGCGAAAATATGACCATTTTTAGCTCTATATAAGGTGTAAAATTTATCATCGGTGCTGCCAAATCTGAAACCA
>JAYTMW010000146.1:0-1669 GCA_043728105.1 Saprospiraceae bacterium
AACAAAATTTTAATCATAATGCCACATTCAAAGCGGTTTGCTTATCGTTTTTTTCTATTTTTACACCGCAATATATTTTACACGGATTTACGGATTAATCAATAGTCCGTGCATTTTTTAAAGGCACATTATAAAAAATAAAAAAAAAGTCGTAAAGTTGGGTTACCACACCTAAAACTTCACGACTATATGAGCATTGAAATAATACTCGGGACAATATTCGCAAGTCTTGGCATAAAAAACAAGCCAAAGATTAATTTTTTTACAGAACTCTTTGAATTGATATTTTCGATACAAGGACGAATCAATTTTGAGAATCTGTCAAGGTACAGTAAATACTATGAAAGTACGTTTCGTCGTCGTTTTGCCGAGTTCTTTGATTGGTTAAGTTTTAACCAATCCATTATTTCGTCTGCAAAAGTAGGCGCACAAGGCATCGTGATATGTGCGATTGATTGCAGCTTCATTTCCAAAAGTGGTAAAAAGACTTTTGGGATAGATAAATTTTGGTCGGGTTGTGCCCAAGTATCAAAAAAGGGTTTAGAAATTAGCGTTTTGGCACTCATTGATGTTGCTTCTTCTATTGCATGGACATTAGATGTGACTCAAACGCCACCTAAATTGGATACAAAAAATGAAGATGGTTATACCAGAATAAACTTTTACATCGAACAAATTTTTGACTGTATAGACCATTTAACCCAAGTTCGTTACTTTGTTGCCGATGGTTTTTATGCTAAAAAGAAGATGTTTATGGCAATATTGAGCATAAATAAGCATTTGATTACAAAATTACGTCCTGATGCAAATTTGAAATTTCGACTTGAAGGAGAACATCCCAAAAGAAAAGGACCCAAAAGTCCTTACGAAGGTAAAGCTGTCTATAACGATTTATCTAAATGGCATTTTAAAGGTAAAGATGCTAAATTTGATTATTTGAGTGTTTATCATCGTATCTGTTATAGCCCTCAATTTGAGTGTTGGCTATCTGTTGCCCTCATTTTGAATACTAAAAGCAATAAATATATCCTCTTAGCTTCTTCTGATGTAGATCAAGATGCTTGTGAGATATTGACACTTTACCAATTACGTTTTCAAATTGAGTTTTTATTTAGAGATGCCAAACAATTTACGGGACTCAATCACTGCCAAGCAAGAGATGAAGACAAATTAGATTTTCATTTTAACATGTCTCTTTCCGCTGTCAATGTGATTCAGCTTTTAAAAATCAATGACCCAACCATAACCTCAATGAACACTTTGACAAGAAAGGCTTATAATACCCGTATTGTCCAAATTTTATTACACGAACTCAGCCTTGATGCTAAGTTTGATATATTTCACCCCGATATCCAGAAGGTTATCAATTTAGGGGCTATTTTTTAACGATTAAACTGTCCAGTGTATCCTTTTATTGAATATTGCACGGACTATTGTGATAATCAACGATTTAACAATGTAAAAAATTTAACAATAAAACAATACAAAAGATGAAAAAATCTTTTTTAATGATACTGAAAACAATCATAGCGTGTAGTGTTTTCACTATCGCAGTGAGCTTTATAACCGCACCAAAGTCCACTCTAAATAACGTGAGTGACGAACCAACCGAAGATGATTATTTCAAAATCATCCGCATACCCACGCCCGAAGGTATCGTGGCGGAAGT
>JAYTMW010000147.1:0-4829 GCA_043728105.1 Saprospiraceae bacterium
TTGGCGACCACGATGCACTGCCGCCCTTTCACATAACCTATCACCACCACGACACCACCTGCGGGACAACCGCCGTGTTCTTCGTACATCTCATACCCCGCAAATGCACCGACTTCGATTTGTGGTTTGCCGTCATCGAGCAAATAAGAGACCCTTTCACGAGCCGTCATTTTGCCTTGTTCACGCTCTTTATCGAGTTTCTTTTTGCCGCCCCCTTCATAAATTTTGACCAATTGATATTTGATTGCGGATACCGCCATCATCATTGCGTCTTCGTTTTTGGAGGCTTCTATGTTTATTTTTCCTGTCATAATTTGGTTGTATTTGCTTGCTATCACCCATGTTAAACGAGTTTCAATTCTTTTTTATAGCGTCCTCTCAAATGCCACAACCTGCCTGCGGCAGACCATTATTAGATATTTTTTTTTAAGAAAAACGAAGAGGTAGTTTCCTCCCTGCCTCGATTTAACATATCAAGTTCATTGATGGTTTTTGGTTTTGTGCGTTGATTGGGCGTTGTAGCTTACGGATTTATCCGAACCCGTCGAGACGGATTTATCCGTCGAAATATTCAGTTGTGCATTTCGACGGATAAATCCGTCTCGACGGGTTCGGATAAATCCGTAAGCTACAACGTACAAAACCCAAACTTTCCAATTTCTTGATATGTTCAATCGAAGCAGGGAGGAAACTACCTCTTTCTTATTTTCTTAAAAAAAAATATCTAATAACTGCCGCAGGCAGATGCGACAATAAAAACCCGCATCATTTTTCGCTAAAATACTGAGGGGCCTCTTTACATCGGTTTCAAAACCTCAACATCCCACGTGCTTCTCTCATTCGCAACTTGTTGATTATCAATAGTTTGTAACGATTCGTGTATCTCTTTCCAATGCTGCGGGCTGTGTTTATATTGATGTAAACTCATGATAAAAACACCGTCTTTGGCTAAAATATTCTGACTGCAATTCGCCAAAAGTCGTGGAATATTGGCGGAATAATTGATGGATTCGTTGAATAAAATCACATCAAATTTTTGATTTAAAACCAAATTATCCATGTCGGCAACGATGAAATTTGTATGCTCATTTTTTAGGTTTTGACAATTTTGAATCGCCAAATCGGATACATCTATGCCCAAATATTCACCGTATCCTTTGCCTTCAAAAATGTATTCAATCAACATGCCTTCGCCGCAACCAATTTCCAATAAGCTACCATTCGGTTTATGCTTTTCAAAAAACGTTTTACACACTTTTTGACGCTCAAATTCAATCGGATTTTTCAGTCCTTCCCATACGCCTTTTGCGTATTGATGATTCCAACGTGCCTGCGGGTCACGGAGTATTTTTCGTTTGAAAAAATCTTGAATTTTGTTGAGCATTGGCATTTATTTATGATGTTACTTACGAATTTATCCGAGTTATGCGATTAAAAATGTTCGGAAACATCTATCATCTTGAAACCCCCGATTTCAATCGGGGGTTAACAAATTACCACGAAACACATCTATCATCTTTTCAAAAACATCACATACATACAAATTGCTATGTTTTGAAAAGAAGATAGATGTGTTTCGTGCTTTGAACTTACCCTCCGATTAAAATCGGAGGTTTCAAGATGATAGATGTTTCCGAACATTTTTAATCGCATAAGTCGGATAAATCCGTAAGCTACTTAATACGCATTAATTATCGTCGCAAAATCTTCCGCTTTCAACGATGCACCACCGATTAAACCACCGTCAACATCGGGTTGAGCCAACAAGGTTTTAGCGTTGGCAGCGTTCATACTGCCACCATAAAGTATTGATATTGAATCACTTATGGATTTGCCGTATTTTTTTTGAACGCATTTGCGAATCGCTTTGTGCATGTCTTGCGCTTGTTCGGGCGATGCCGTCAAGCCCGTTCCGATCGCCCAAATGGGTTCATACGCAATCACAAAATTTGTAATTTGTTCAGGCGTTAAATGGAATAACTCTTCCTTGATTTGCTTCGTCACATACTTCACATGCGAACCTTTTTCACGGATGCGCAAAGGCTCGCCGCAGCAATAAATAGGGGTCATTTTTTTAGCCAAAAGCAAGTCAATTTTCTTTGCTAAAAGTGGGCTTGTTTCCTTGAAATATTCACGGCGTTCAGAGTGCCCGACGATGACATATTGCACGCCTACTGACTGCAACATTGTGGCAGAAACCTCCCCTGTGAAAGCACCTGATTCCTCTTGTGAACAGTTTTGCGCACCGAGTTTTATGGTCTTGTTTCCATCAATCAAACGCCCGATACTTTCCAAAAATACTGAGGGGGTGCATAAAACCACGGTCACATCATCCGCCAAAGTTTTAGATTTGATGTCGTTTACCAAAACCAATGCGTCTTGATAAGTTTTGTTCATTTTCCAATTGCCCGCAACGATTTTTAGTCTTTTCGCTTTTTTCATAAATGCTGTTAATTATTGGTTATTAATTAATTATTTATTTTTTAAACACATAGGCACATAGGACACATAGATTTATATTTTTGTGTAATTCAAGAAGTAAAAAAGTGTCTATTCAAAAGTTTAGTATTTATAAATAAAACAGAATTATATTTTTCAAACAAAAAAAATACGTAGATACTAAAAAAATAAAATTTTGGTAGTGTAGATAAAAATAAATTATTTATTCTGAATGTCAAAATAACGAAATTCATTATTTATCATTCATAAATCACCCTTAAAAAAGATAAACAGAGTTTCTATCATTATAAATCAGAAGGCATTTAAAGAGTTTTTCTTTCACTTCTTTGGTTTTTAGACTACTGACTGTTTGTAATAAATCTTTATCTTTTTTAATTAATTCTTTAAAATTATTTAACGTAAAATCTATTATTTCGCCTGTTTCAAACAGTAACAATTTTTCTCTGATGACATCCTTTTTTTGTGTGATTAATTTTGACGCATAAGGCTGCCCTGTTTCGGGAATATAAGCCGTGATTTGTACTTGTTTTTCCTCCACATCTTCATATTGATAGTAACACAATTTCCCTCTCAAAGCCAAACCCGCAAAGACCGCCGAAGACCGTTTTTGGGTCATAACGGGCAAGCGTATGTATGGAATACCGTCAATCACAAGGCAATAAACGGAATCTACGGGCAATAAACTCGTCTGTTTTTTGAATTTCAAAAACTCAACGTGCGTCATCAATGAGGCAGGATTCGTGACCAAACGGGTCTCCAAAGTGTCCCACAACACATCAGGTTTGTTTTTTTGAAGATGCTCAAAAGACCAATACAACCCGTCTTGAAACTTGAAGTTTTTAGACACCAACGTTTTTTCTTGGGCTGACCCCCTCAGTATTTGGAGGCAAAAAAGGGTTGTGAAAAAAATAATTCTCATCTATGTTATTGTATTTTTGAACCGCTGATGACGCTGATTTTGCTGATTTACGCTAATTTTTTTTTACTTCATAACGAGTAAAAAGTAGATAGGTATTTTTTAAACACATAGGCACATAGGACACATAGATTGATATATAATTGTATGATTTTCAATTAGTTATATAAATAAATTTCAAAAACTATGTGTCCTATGTGCCTATGTGTTTCAAAAAAAATGTCCTATTTATTATTTACTCTTTACTTCGTCAACTCCTGAAAAACATCCTCCACACTATAAATTTCTTTCCGCATTTCGAGTATAATCAATTGATTATCAACGGCATAGCGAAAAACGTCTTGTCGAATATCTTTATCCATAGCTGACGATAATTGATAACGATTGCCGTCTAATTTCTGCACATTTTTGACATCTTTTATTTTCAAAAGTTTGTTTTTATCCACCGATTGAAGGAACTCTACTGTCACCAACGATTCGCCTGTCATGCGGTTTTGGAGGGTTTCGATGGTATCATTGGCAACGATTTTTCCTTTGTTGATAATCATCACACGGTCGCACAATGCCTGTACTTCTTGCATGATGTGCGTCGAAAAAATCACCGTTTTTTCTTTACCCAAATCCTTGATGACCTTCCGAATTTCGACCAATTGGTTGGGGTCAAGTCCAGACGTTGGCTCATCGAGAATCAAAACGGAAGGGTCGTGCAACATCGCTTGCGCCAGGCCGACTCGCTGCCGATAACCTTTTGACAATGCCGCAATGGGTTTATTTTGTTCAACGCCCAAACCGACTCGCTCAACCATTTCTGCCACCCGTTGTTTGGGTTTATCCAACTTATGAACGCTTGCCACAAAGGTCAAATATTCTTTCACGTACATATCCTTATACAGCGGATTATGCTCTGGTAAATAGCCGACTTGACGACGTACTTCCAACGGATTTGCCGCCACATCGAAGCCGCAAACCGTGGCATTGCCTTCGGTTTGAGGGATAAAACACGTCAAAATCTTCATCGTCGTGGTTTTCCCTGCGCCATTTGGGCCCAAAAAACCTAAGATTTCTCCTTTTTTTGCTTCAAAAGAAATGCTATCAATGGCACGTTGCGCGCCGTATATTTTTGTCAAATTTTGTACTGAAACAGACATGAGTTGGAATTAAAAATTAAAAATTAAGAATTAATGCGTGATTGCTGGGACATCGCAGAAAGAGGTCCCTCAGTATTTTGGCTTAAATTTGTCTTTTTTTTCGCATTATACATGCGTAACTACTTGTATTTTACACGGATTTAAGGATTTATTGGATTTACAGATTTTTTAAATCTTCGTTTGCAACAAATAAATCTTTAAATCCTATTAATCCGTAAATCCGTGTAAAATATATTGCGGTGTAAAAATAGAAAAAAACGATAAGCAAACCGCTTTGAATGTGGCATTATGATTAAAATTTTGTT
>JAYTMW010000148.1:0-14251 GCA_043728105.1 Saprospiraceae bacterium
AATTCGTTAACTACATAATTAAAAAACTTATTTTTAAATTTTTCATGTTTTATTAATGTATGCTTGAAGAAAAAAAGTCAACTGGACAATCATTTACATTCAAACATTTTCGTGTTGATCAGGATCAATGCACTATGAAAGTTGGTACCGACGGCGTATTGTTGGGTGCGTGGGCAGATGTATCTAAAACAAAATTGCTTTTAGATATTGGAACAGGAACGGGCGTGATAGCCATAATGTTGGCTCAACGTACGATGAATACTGAGGGGGTAAAAGTTCATGCCGTAGAAATTGATCCCTTTGCGTCTTTTCAGGCTAAAGAAAATATGGAGAACTCCCCTTTTGCAGATAGATTGGGTGGTGTGAATGACTCTATCCAAAGTTTCGCAAAATCAGTATCACTACAATACGATTTAATCGTCAGCAATCCGCCATTTTTTACTGGCGGTACATTTTCCAGCAATCAAGATAAAACCAATGTTAGGCACACCGTAAAATTGCCTCACGGTGATTTACTTCAAGCAACACGAACTTTATTAGCTAAAGATGGAAAATTTTGTGTGATACTGCCTCTAATTGAAGGGCTTCGATTTGTAGATATTGCACACACTTACGGTTTTTATTGTACAAAAAAAACCGAAGTGTTTACCCTTGCTGATAAAGCAATTGAGAGACTCTTACTTCAATTTGAATCTACAAACAAAGAAATGATTACCGATACTTTAATCATGCTAAATTCTCAAAAGAGAAATGATTATACGGAAGCATATAAGGAATTGACTAAAGATTTTTATACTATTTTTTAAATTTACGGTGATTTCTAAATATTAAAACTCCTTGATAGTTATGTATTTATATTGTTTAAAATTTATTTGAAAATAATTTGTTAGCTGGATGTACAATTGCTAAAAATATTTTGATTTTTTTCAACTTAATATTTTAATTTAAAAACATTTTATTTTTGAATTCATTAAATTCTTTTACCTTAGCGACGATAAATCAATTTTTTCTTAACTTAAAATTTTACCTTATGATGAAGCAAGTAAGATTTACATTACTTATGATTTTTGGTGCGTTTCTTTTTTTACAGCCAGCACAAGCTGCAATCATGACAAGAACTGAATCTACGGAATTGGTCGTTAAAAGAAACGAAGAACTTAAAAAAGAGTTCAAAATTCAGAAGAAGATGAACAAACTTCAGAAATTTTTGAAGAAATTCAAAATTGACTTTAGTGATTCAACTGAAAAATGGATGTGGTTTTGGATTTTCGGTTGGGCAGCTGGTCTTGTTCTTGCAATTATTGCAGTTGCAACTGTTTCTACTACACTTACTGCTGATGCCACAGGTTTTGGTATTTTATGGCTACTATCAACTTTATGCTGGCTATTCGGTAGCGTTAGCTTAATTGTCTGGTTGGTCAAAAAATTCAGTAAGTAATGAATAGTTAAAGTTTAAAAAAAAGCGTCTCGAAATTTCGAGACGCTTTTTTTTTACCACTCAAGTTGTTCTTCCAACTCAAAATCTTCTTGTTTTTTCCTATTCTTCCACCAAACAAAAGCGATGGTACCTACTATTAAATATGGGGTACATAGAAGCATAAAAATTCCTGCATTCATACCACTACCCGCTGTTCCACCATTCTTTAGATTGCTTTCTAAAGTAATTCTGCACATGGGGCATTGTGCGACAGCCTCAATTGAAGATAAAGCTATTAAAGCTACAATTGAAAACAGGCCCCTCAGTATTTTATCGTTTTTATGATTCATTACATTACAATTTTAGGTTGAAATTAATATGAAAACCATTGAATATCAATTATTTACGCATGGGCGAAGCATTAAATAAACGATAGGCCCCGTAACAGAAACATACAACCAAACCCAATAAACCCATCTTGCCATTTTTCGGTGTCGTTCAACTTGCATTAAATAACCTCTAATAAAAGTAAACAAAATAAAAGGAAAACTTAGTGCCGCTAACACAACGTGCGTAATCAACAATAAAAAATAGAAAGATCTTATAGTTCCCACTCCACAATACGTAATTTCGGGCGTTGTAATATGGTATAAAACGTACATTAACAAAAAAGCGAAAGACATAGAAAGTGCTAAAATATTCATCAACTTATGCTGTGCTATTTTTTTTTGTCTTATAAAAATCAAAGATATTATCAAAAAAATAGCCGCTAAAAGATTGGTTACTGAGTAAATGGCGGGTAAAAACGAGAAATCAATACCAAAATCTAATCTTGGTATTTGACGCATTGAGGCTACTAATCCAAGCACTGCAATTGATATAATAGTAGCAGCAATATTTAGTTTTCTCTCTAACTGATTCGTACTATTCATTAATAGATTATGATGATTATTAAAATTGTTTTTGATCTCTTTTTACTGGTTTTTTATCCATTTTAATGGGCATCACTGAAATATGTTCTACTAAAAGCCTTTTATCTTCTTTAATTCGAGTATCATAATAATAACGAATATCTCCTGCTGTATCAACCAAAACCACGCAAAATTTATTAGGTAGCTTATATAAAGGCATCACATCATTACCACCCCTCAGTATTTTCAACAAACGGCGATCACCAGTATTCATCTTTTGAAGATAATTGGTTGAATAGATTGAATCTTCTTTCAAATCGAAAGTCAAAAAAGATAAATTATCAACCTCTTCACGAAACTGATCTGTTTTGACGATTGGGTTAATCACATTCATAATAGTATCTCTCGTCTCGGGCGTAATAAAAGAAATAATCATTACTTTACCCTTCATTTTTTCTGAACCAATAGAATCATTAAACCAAGAAATACTATTCAGAAGAGGCATTTTACCATAATTCTGTTTCAAGGTACTGTAAAACTTTTGACCTCTTTCAGCACCTTTAAAATTCACAAGAATTGAAATAATGGGCATCAAAACCACAACTCCCACCAACAATGATATTTGCCAAAAACGACTTTTGCTATTTTCCATAAAACTTATTTTGTAGAGATAGAACAAATAAATTATCGCTATGTTGCAAAAAAAAGCGGAACATTTGCTCCGCTTTTTTTTAGTATTAATTTGCTCCTATTGGTTTTGTCTGCGAAGATTCAACAGGTTTTGCAACAGGAACTACTATTTGATTTCTTTTTTGAACAAACGCTCGACGAGCACCCCAAGAACTACCTTCATTAAAAAAGGCGATAACGGCCCAAACCAATAAACCCATAGGCAAAATAACGCTCATTGCCATTCCCTTGACTTCATAAGCCATGTGCATAAAATTATAAACGATATAATAGGCCTTATACAAACTAAAACCTATCATAAGAGGATACATAATTAATTTAGGCAAATGAAAGCCATCAATTATATGACCGTTGCCCAAGAGAGCAATCATAACTTCAATGATTGTGATACAACCTAAAAGGATAAAACCTTTTTTTACCACTTTTATACCTTCTTCGTGACTTACCATAATATAAAATTGAAATATGGAAAAATTTTAGACGTTTAACATTAAAATATTTGCAATCCCGATTTATGCAGGACTGAGGGTTATGTTATAGCAAATAGAAAACTAAGAATACAAATACCCAAACCAAATCTACAAAGTGCCAATATAAACCGATTTTTTCAACCATTTCATAATGATTTGCCCTTTTTGCATACAATCCACTCGCTACATTGAGCATAATGATAATCAAAAAGGCTACACCAGACAAAACGTGAAAACCATGAAAGCCAGTGATAAAAAAGAATAAACCACCAAAAGCCTTTGGTCCTTGCTCTAAAGCTTCTTCCGTTCCATCTGCATATCTTACATTACGCTCATGAAACTGTAATTTTCCTGTTTCTTTATCATAGATAGGCTCACCAGTATCGTGATCAGTTACAGCATGAAGCAAGTAACCTTCTTTGACCTTGAAAGCTACTTCTTGACCTTTTGGATATGCCTTACCATGGTCATCATTAAGATAAACACCTTCCTTCTCATGTCTGCCGAAAGGATTTCTCGTCACAGATACACTTTCTCCTTTGATAAGAGTTGTCCATTCCCAAGCTTGACATCCTAAAAAAGCTGCTCCACCGATTATTGTCAAAAGCATCCAAAAAACAACGCCTCTTTTGTTGTCTCTATGTCCTTCTTGAACCGCCCTAACCATCGTTACAGAAGAAACGATAAGAATGAACGTCATTAAAGTTACAAAAATCAAAGGAGCATGATGCGTAAATGATTCTGGCAGAAAACCAAAAGACGGAAACGAACTAAAAACGAAATCAGGAACAGGCCAAGATGGCATACTGAAACGTAAAGAACCGTAAGCAATCAAGAAACCTGCAAAAGTGAAGGCATCAGATACCAAAAAATACCACATCATCAGCTTGCCGTAACTCGCCTTAAATGGTTCTTCACCACCTTCCCATAAATCTTGTGCGTTATCTTCCTCGCTGTGATCGTTGTGGTGTAAATCTTTTTCTATTGTCGTAGAAGCCATATCTAATTGAGTTTTATGACTATTGTTATGTTTAAAGAGTGAAATTTTTCTATTTATTTTATAATTATCTTTGCAAAACAAAAAAGGTTAGTAGATAAACCCAAAGGAAATCTACAAAATGCCAATAAGTTAGGGTAAGTTCAAATCTCAATTTACGTTTGGCAGTTGGATTAAATTTGAGTGCAAAAGCATGTGTCATTGCAACCGCTAAGACAGCAATACCTCCTAAAACGTGGGCGGCGTGAAAACCTGTCAAAACATAAACAAAATCCCCAGAAGAATTCTGTCTTAAAGGAACACCTATACTTGCCAATTCACTCCAACCTTTGTATTGTAAAACGACAAATAACAGACCTAACAATGAAGCCGTAATAAGTAAAAATTTATACAAAAATTCATTCCTTCTTTTAAAAAAATAGTATGAGGCCTGAAGTGACACACTACTTAATAAAATAACAATGGTATTATAAAAAAAAATATTTGGTAGTCTAAATTCTAACCAATTGCCAGCACTATGACGCACTACATAAGCGCTTGTCCAAGCTGCAAACATCATTGTTATACTACCACAACCCAACCAAAGAGCGAATTTCCAAGGATGAATTTTATTTTTTCTATGTTCGAATGTAGCTTCCATTTATATTTTAACTTTATGAATCATTTAATAAAAATTAAAGACCCCCTCAGTATTTTATACGATTTTATCAAAATATAGCACTACCAACACCAAAGGTAGATATAAAATAGAGTATAGCATTTGTTGTAAAGCCATCTTTCTATCACAATATTTGTAGAGACGATACCCAAAAAAAGCCATAAGGAAAGCTAATAGTGTTAAAATAACTGCGGATATAATTCCCGTTGTTCCAATATAATAAGGAATCCAACTAATAGGGACTAAAACTAAAGACATAAAAATAGATTGCAAACCTATACTTTCGTCTTTAATCCCACCACTATTAGGCAGCAATTTGAATCCGGCACTTTTATAATCCTCATCACCTAACCAAGCAATTGCCCAAAAATGTGGAAATTGCCAAACAAATTGTAATGCAAATAAGCTCAAACCAAGTATTGTAAGTTGTCCGCCTTCCGCAGCTGTACATCCTATTACCATAGGCATTGCGCCAGGAAAAGCCCCAACCATAACGGCAATATTTGAATACCTTTTTAAAGGAGTATAAATAAAAGCATAAGAAATCAAGGAAACCATACCCATGAATGCGCACAATGGATTGAAAAGTGCTAAGAGTGAAACACCGACCAAACTCATAATACCTGCAATCAAGACAGCCTCTGACACACTCATTTTTCCAGTTACCAATGGTCTATTTTTAGTGCGCATCATTTGCTTGTCATAGTCAATCTCTAAGACTTGATTCAAAGCACTTGCCCCACCACTTGTCAACATACCTCCTAAAAAAAGTATTATCAAATCAGTGAAAGCTATTGGCGTGTTAATAGCAATCATAAAAGCCATAACCGCTGAAAAAACAACAGTTAAAGACAATTTGAATTTCATTAGAACGCCAACATCTTTTACTTTGTCAATTAAACCTAAGCCTAATTGTATATTTTCTGTTTCAATATTTGACACTTGTAATATTTTTATAAAGGGCTTACCCCCTCAGTATTATCGATAGATTAATGATCCCCAGCCGTTTCTCCAGCTGCCATTGGCTCAATTTGCGGTTTAAAATCTACACCATCTTTACCGTAGTCATAAGACCAACGATGAACGACAGGCAAATTACCTACCCAATTACCGTGACCCGCTTTTATAGGGGTTGTCCACTCCAATGTATTTGCTTCCCAAGGGTTTTTAGTTGTCATTTTCTTACCTTTCCAAATACTCCAAAAGAAATTAACGACAAATAGAACTTGCAAAGCAAAAACAACGATTGCTGCTACTGTAATAAACTTGTTTGTGTCTGCAAAATCTTTAAACGCATCGAAAGTGGTGAAACTGTAATAACGACGGGGAACGCCAGCTAATCCTAAGTAGTGCATTGGCCAGAAGATAGCATAAGCTCCAATGATTGTACCCCAGAAATGTATTTTGCCCAAAGTTTCATTTAAAAAACGACCATACATTTTTGGAAACCAATTATAAATACCTGCAAACATACCGAAGAAAGCTGCAATACCCATTACGATATGGAAATGCGCTACAATGAAGTATGTATCATGCAAAGGAATATCAATAGCTGAATTACCTAAAAAAACTCCCGTCAAACCACCAGAAATAAACATTGAAACAAACCCCATTGCAAACAGCATTGCAGAATTGAACCGAATGTTTCCTCCATATAGAGTTGCTATCCAGTTAAACACTTTTACAGCCGATGGCACAGCAATAATCAGCGTAAATAAAACAAAGAAATTGGAGATAAATGGATTCACACCAGACATAAACATGTGGTGAGCCCAAACAATAAACGACAAAAATGCAATTGCTAAGATAGAATAAACCATTGCACGGTATCCAAAAACTGGCTTGCGTGCATGTACTGATAAAACCTCTGAGACAATACCCATAGCTGGCAGAATGATGATATAAACCTCGGGATGACCTAAAAACCAGAATAAATGTTGATATAACACAGGACTTCCACCGACATGCTCAAGTGCTTTTCCACCTATAAAAATATCGCTCAAATAAAAACTCGTTCCCAAGCCCCTATCAAACATCATTAAAAAGAATGCAGATGCCAAAACTGGAAAAGACAACAAACCAATAATAGCTGTTACAAGGAACGCCCAAATTGTAAGTGGCATCCGCCACATCGTCATACCTTTAGTACGCAGATTCAAAACCGTTGTAATATAATTGATACCACCTAAAAGAATTGAAACAACGAAAAGTGTTAAACTTACAATCCAAAGTGTCATACCCGCACCTGAACCCATTGAGGCTTGCGGCAACGCCGACAAAGGCGGGTAAGCTGTCCAACCACCTGCAAAAGGACCCGTATTTAGAAACAAAGAATAAAACATCACAACACTGGATAAAAAGAAGAACCAGTAAGACAACATATTCATGAAGCCCGAAGCCATATCCCTTGCACCAATTTGTAAAGGTATCAATAAATTAGAAAATGTGCCTGAAAGACCCGCTGTTAAAACGAAGAACACGATAATTGTTCCGTGCATCGTAACGAGCGCATAATAAAAATCAGGTGAAAGTTTACCTATGTCTGTATCAGCATTTACAACAATCCATTTCCCTAAAATTGGCTTCAACCAAATTAAGTCAGCCTCTGGAAAACCCAATTGTAAACGAAAAACGATTGACATTGCAGCGCCAATTAATGCCCAAATCATTCCCGTGATGAGGAATTGCTTGGAAATCATTTTATGATCAGTACTAAAAACGTAATGGGAAATAAAACCTGACTGATATTTATCACCATGATGTTCATCATGGAAGCCATCATTCCAACCACTCTTTTCAATTACGATCTCTGGATCTTGATACGTTAGATTTGCCATCTTATACTTTTTTAAATTAATTCCTTTTTACTACAATAATGATAAAATATTGAGGGTATGTAAATTATATATAGAGAGTGGGAATATTTATTTCTTTACTATTTTAAACTCAGTTCGACGATTGGTTCTACGGCCAATTTCTGTATTATTATCGGCTATTGGTGCTGCCGAACCATATCCCATTGCCGTCATTCTCTTCATATCAATTCCTTTCGATGAAACATAATCCAAAACAGCTTTAGCTCTTGCTTGAGATAATGATTTATTTTTATCTTCATTGCCAACGTTGTCGGTATGACCATCTACTTCAACTGTCATACCTGTATTTTTGACCATAGCATTCACTACAATGTCTAATTCTATCGTAGATTCAGGTGTTAGAACAGCTTTACCTGTCGCAAAGTTTACATGTTTGAGATTTAAAACCTCTCCAACCTTTGCATTTGTTAATGCATCAGACGAGAATTCAATTGATTGAACTGATTTTAAAGGAATACTTGGTATAGTTGTTACTTCCTTATTTACTTTAGAGCCATACCACGGATATTTACCTATCTCTACTTTACCATCAATATTATCCGGAAAAAATGCTTTTTGAGTCAAAGCCCATTTCTGATATTCTTCATTAGAAACGATTTTTATAACACGTCTCATTGAAAAATGCCCGTTACCGCAAAGTTCCGCACAAGCCAATTCAAAATTAAATACCTCCCACTTTTTAGGACCATTAGGCTCATCAGCATTTGCAGGAACTTGATATTCTTTATATTTTTTCAATTCCTGACGATATTCTTCAGTCGTTTTGGTTGGTGTCAATACCCAATAAGTCGGAAGACCCGGTATTGCATCCATCTTGACTTGAAAATGAGGCAAATAAAAATTATGTAAAACATCCTTTGATGTTATTCTTACACGAAGTTTTTTCCCTTTAGGTAATACAATATCACCACTCGATGAAATAACATCATCCAAACTTTTCGGATCATTAAAGTCAATTCCTAAATCATTTGTACCAGGAACAATGTTTCGAAAGTATTTTGTACCAAGAGCGTTATCAGGCCCTGGGTATCTAATATCCCATGCAAATTGATGTGCCGTCGCTTCAATCTCCATAAAATCTTCTCCTTCTTTTACATCAGCCATAACATCATTCCAAACCCATAAACCCCCAACAACCAAACCACACATAACAACAGCAGGTACAGCTGTCCAAATGACTTCTAACTTGTTATCATGTGGTATAAATAGAACCTTACGTCCTTTTTGCTCACGATACTTGTAACCAAACCAATACAATGCAATATGCGTTAAAACAAAAACTATCACTGTAAAGAATAGTGTTACATTAAATAAGCGATGAATTCCAGGCCCATGTGCAGAAGCAGATTGTAGAGGACCATATCCTAACAAGTAATTTCTGTAATACCATGCTGTGGCAAAGCAAAATATTAAGAAACTTGCCATAAATACTACTCCAAAAATTGCATTGAAGTCATTACTGTCTGTTTTGGATGCTTCTTCGCCTCTTATCTTTGAAGAAAGCTCGCTTATCTTTCCAATCTGTATCGCTACAATAATTAGTAGAACAATACTTGCTAAAACTATTAAAGTTGTCATAACTTAATTTTTTTGCAAAATTAATGGTTAAGGTTTTACCCTAATCAATTTTTTTAATCTTTTAGCTTTTTAGACGTTTTCTAAATTACTAATTAGCATATATTTTTTTAAACAATTTTCCTTATTTATTAACCCCCTCAGTATTAAATGCAATCCAATCATTTTATACATGATGATGTAGTGTTTCTTCTAAATATGGATCTTTTTTTGGAACAAGTGTTGCTTTTGCTAATTGAGAGAATACTGTAAAAACAAATAACGCACCAAATCCCAAAAATATGCCTAACTCAATTAATCCAGGCAAACCATAACCAGATGTCATGTCAGGTGAATAATTAAAAAATTCCGCTTCATTGGTTGCATTTAGTTTATCAGTTGCGCTTACCGTAGCCATTGCTGTTTCGACAGTATGCTCTTCGTGATTCATGCTAATTTCCGTATTGTCACCACCGCGCAATTGTACCATTTCCTCTCCAACATGTCCTCCAACCTTCAGTGTGTCATGTGACACAATGTTTGAAGTTTCATGATTTTCGGAAGCGGGTGCAGTATGCTCATTTGCTGTATGTGTACCAGATCCAACAGCATGAGCGGCATCCTTATGTTCACCATGGCCAGCCGCAGAATGTTGAGCATGGTGTGCCATTGCCTCTTTATAAGGCCCTATTTTAACCATTTGGAAAAAATCCCACCAGTGACCAAACAAAACTAAAATAGCCACAAAACCTAATGAACCCATTTTACGCTTTGTGTCATTCCGTATTAAAATCAAGAATGGAAGAACAAAATTCATGATGATATTACCATAAAACAAAACAGGAAACTCACCCATGCGTTGACGGAAATAAATCGTTTCCTCACCAATATTTGCATACCATATTAGCATATATTGTGAGAACCACAAATAGGTCCAAAATATGGAAAATGCAAACAAGAACTTACCTAAATCGTGTATATGTTCTAAAGTTACTTCTGGAAAATATCCTTTAGACTTCAAATAAATTAACATCAATATTGTAATAGATACAGCACTTACCCACCAACTTGCCGTTGTGTACCAGGCATACATTGTTGAATACCAATGGGGATCAATTGACATTAACCACAACCATATAGCCGCTGCACTTGAAAAACCTGCGATTGGCATAAAAGCACCACCCCAAACTTTCATTTTCCTGTACCAAGGGAATGTTACATCATCGTCACTTTCATCTTGAGCTAATGAAAACTGTCTGAATTTAAGGGCAAATAAATACCACACAAAGCCAAAACCGATAGCCGCTAAATAAAAACCAAAATTCAAGAAACTTGATTTGCCCGACAATATCTTATCAGAAGCGACAGCATCATTATCCATCCAATGATAAATATGGTGAACACCCATTTTTCCAGCAGCACCAACAATAAGGATACAAACCAAACCAATTGGTAAGAAAAGACTCATCGCTTCCCATACCCGCTTGAAGGCAACATGCCAACCCGCATATACAACCGCAGTCGCTGCCAAGGCGAATGTTACAGTAAATGCAATACCTGTAAAAAAAGTTGCATTGTGTAACAAATTCGTCCAAAAACGAAGGTGATGACCCGCATCAACTGGAACGGGATCTATAAAATAGGATAGAATAAGACAAAATGCTCCGAGTCCAATAAACCCGAACAATACGCTTTTTTGTCTTTGCTCAAATACAAACTGTTTCATAATTTTAATTTATACCCAGCCTATTAAGGGCTTATTATCGTAACTGCTTGATTTTTTAATATTAAATTAACGTCTTCGGCTTGGTGAACCTGACGCCGCTCCCCCACCCGATGTGGGAGCAACAGGTTGCACCATTTTCTTTATAGAAACAGGTGTAGGCGTTGTCTTTTTGAGGGCAAGTGTTTTGGACATTGAATCAGAAATTGCCGCCAATGGTCTAAATGTATTCCAAGTCTCATTGTACTGCAATTGTTTTCCAGTCGCTTGACAAGAGCGAATATAATGAATCACTTGCCATCTTTCTTCGTAACTCAATTTATCAGCATAATTACCCATCACGTTTTTACCGTACATGATAGCGTGATAAAGCCTTCCGTTATTACCGTTTGTAAATGTATCCAAAACAAGATTGGCGGGTTGTGCAGGATATTTGGCTGTTTCATCTTCACGAACCAAATAACCATTGCCTTCACATTTTTCACCGTGGCAAATGCCGCAATATATAATCCAAAGTTCTTTGCCTTTTTCCAAACCTTTTTTAGTAATTGGAAAGGGATTCATCACAATATCTTTTGTTGCTCTAATTCTTTCTTCATCCGTATCACCATAGTAGTAAGGCACGCTACCATTGATAGGCGTTGAAACACCTCTATTCCCGACACCTTTCATCGAATTTACATAATCTTCAGTATTACCATGATTAGAAGCCATGCCAACCGAACCACGTGCGATTGCACCTTTCACAGGCACACGTGGTGTACCCCATAATTGATTAACAGTTCTTACACTTTGGTCATTCCAAGTATGTAAAGAATATTCATCAATACGATTGGCTTCATACGCAACTGAATGTCCCATATCGGGCATATACTCATGCCCAGGACTGTCCCCTTTGGCAGGGGAACAAGATTCAAAACTCACGATAAGTAAAACCGCAACGAGCGTACTATAAATAAAATATTTATTCATTAGAATTAAATTTTCAGTTATTGAATTTGATTTAAAAACTTTTAAAACGTTTTTAATTAAATCAAAACTATGAATTTCATAAAAATACTGAGGGGCCTCTTAAATATGTTTAGTCTTGACCTCACCAGCACCTGTCTGTGTTAAAAAAGATTTGTAACCTTCAATTTCAGTATTGCTTGCTCCGCTAATATCGAATGCAACACAAAATTTATCATCTGTAATTCTGTCATCCAAAGTTGGATTTTCAACACCTGGCCCCATACCACAGATTGTATAGAAAGTAATAGTCATACCAATTGCTGCAAAAAGAACCGTTAACTCAAATGTTACAGGGATGAATGCGGGTGCTGACCAATAAGGCTTGTTACCAAATACGATAGGCCAATCTTTCACAAATGCCCAAGTCATAAAAAGGAACGCCGTTGCAGTACCTGTCAAACCGTACCAAAAACCTGCTCTATGCAAACGGGATTCTTCTAAACCCAAAAGTGGGTCAAGACCATGCACAGGGAACGGAGAAAATACATCCCAAATATCAAGGTGTTGTTTATTGGCTTTTTTAACGGCTTTCAATAAATCCTCTTCGTCATTATAGAGACCAAAAAGTATATCTTTGTTATAAACTTTCATTTTATCTTAATATTTAATCAATTCATTATTAAGGTTTTATCCAAAAGTAAACCACTTATATTTTAGTGATGCCCACCACCGCCGTGTGCGTGTTCTTCTTCATGCTCATCGTGTGCGTGATGTAATTCCATTTGTGCAACTGTATTAGTCTTGATGTATTGATCACCCATTGTTTTTAAAATTGATTTTACTTCGGCAATCGCAACTACTGGCGCAAAACGAGTAAATACTAAGAAACAAGTGAAAAACAATCCCAATGAACCAACGAACAATCCTATTTCAACCCAAGTAGGTGTGTAATAACTCCAAGACGACGGTAAATAATCACGTGCCAATGTTGTAGCAATAATGACAAAACGCTCGAACCACATACCAATATTGATAAAGATTGACATAAAGAAAGTAACCCAAATATCTGTACGCAATTTCTTACTCCAAAACAATTGTGGTGATACAACATTACACAACATCATTCCAAAATATGACCACCAATACACACCAAATACACGATTATAGAAAGCAAATTGCTCATATATGTAACCTGAATACCAAGAAATAAACAATTCTGTCAAATAAGCAACACCTACAATTGATCCTGTTAAGAGAATTACTTTATTCATACTCTCAATATGTGCAATTGTGATATAATCTTCAAGTTTTAAAATTTTTCTTACAACCAACATCAAGGTCAATACCATCGCAAAACCAGAAAATACTGCCCCCGCTACGAAATATGGAGGGAAAATCGTTGTATGCCATCCTGGAATAACAGAAGTAGCAAAGTCAAATGATACAATAGTATGTACTGACAATACAAGTGGCGTAGAAATACCCGCTAAAACAAGGGATAAAGATTCCCAACGCTGCCAGTGTTTCGCAGAACCCGTCCAACCAAATGCTAAATTAGTATATAATTTTCTTTTCCAACCCGATGCACGGTCACGTACAGTTGCAAAATCGGGTACTAAACCTGTGTACCAAAACAACAATGATACGGTGAAGTATGTAGAAATTGCAAAAACGTCCCAAAACAAAGGCGAATTGAAGTTAGGCCAAAGTGGTCCACGTGTATTTGGATAAGGAAAAATGAAAATCGCCATCCACACTCGACCCATGTGTATAATCGGGAATTGACCTGCACAGATAACCGCAAAAATCGTCATCGCTTCCGCAGCACGGTTTACACCTGTACGCCATTTTTGACGGAACAAAAGTAAAATCGCTGAAATCAACGTACCTGCGTGACCAATACCTACCCACCAAACGAAATTGGTAATATCCCAACCCCAACCCACAGTTTTATTTAAATTCCATTCTCCAACCCCATAAGTTACCTCTCTATAAATACTATAC
>JAYTMW010000149.1:0-2219 GCA_043728105.1 Saprospiraceae bacterium
GTACCACTTACGCATATAGTGGGCTTCGGAAATGGTACATATCAATACATAGATAGAGAATATCTTTCAACTCTTAAAAATAAGATGAATAAGCAACGCGTTAGGTTTTGTCCTAACTGCGGATTTATATCGCTTTCAGAAACGGCTTTTGGAAAATGGATTAACTACGTTTTGGAAACTTCAATTGCAAAAGGATTTTCAAGAGAATTTACTGCCTACCTAAACGGTTTTACACCATTAGGTCTTGATGCTAACGTATTTGAATATGATAAATTCTCTGGAATGACTATCTCACAAAAAGCAAATTACATGAGTTCATCTTTCATAAAAACTTCTAATAATCAAGTTGTTTTTAATGGCTCAGGTGTCGATTTGTTTACAAAAGCTTTCCCTAATTTCCTAATATATTTAAACCAAAGACCATAAATGAGACAAGCATTATTAATACTATTTTTGTAATTACTTAGCCCGTTATGAATAGGCACTCTTTTTTATTGAAAATATTCTGAATTTGGTTGAACACGTTTTCTTTATGCTTTCTTGCTGATGATATAAATCCTTGAATTCTGGCAAAATTATTTGCACCTTCCATTTTGCGAAATGAATTGGCTGCTTTTTGCTTTATTTTCAGGCATCTAATATCTCTTTCGGCTTGGTTATTTGTGAACGGAACCGCTTCGACGAAGGCAAAGGCGAGTATTGCCTCTTGGTGTTTAGTCAAGCGGTTTAGAAGATTTCGTCCCTTTGAGTTTTTGGGTTTTCCTCTTGCTTTTTGGGTTGGTTGTGGCTCTTGTTTATCGGCTTGTTGACAGATAATTTGGTATTTTTTGAACCATATTGGTTTATTTTGGACGACTATTGTTGCTTTTCCGCTTATTTTGAACAAATCAAATAGAAATTGTTGCATTTGGGATGCCCATGCTGAACCCTGCTCTTTTAGGGCTTCTAATTCTCTAACAATATGTGCATTGCAGAGGGCATGGGTGCAATTTTTAAACTCAAAATAGCTTGCCCAACAGTCGTGAATGGCGCGATTTGAAAAGTCTTTAATGAGCGATTGCGCTGAATTTAGTGCTTCTTTGCCGCGCTTGGGGTGTACAAATAAGTAGGTATATAATTGAGTGGATGCCGTATGAAACCAATTTAATTTGCCTTCCACGCGCATCCCCGTTTCATCAAAATGGACAACAGGACTGGCTAATATTTTACGCTTAATCTGCGCTTCAACCAGTTCTAAGGCAGCAAAACACGCATTATTGGCACTTATTGCCGTGCTTTGATTAAAACTACAGGCATAAATATCCGACAATAATTGTTCAATTTTATCGAAGGGCATTTTGTAATCCGTACTCAACAAAACACTTAAAGATTTAATTTTAGCACCATATTGAACATGACTATTGACACTTGGAGGAAAAATGCCCTCGTGCGAACGTCCACAACAAGTAATAACGCCGAGTTGATGTTCGGTAACTTCCAAACGAGGTTTAGGAATATCAAAAACTTGTCGTTTTAGCGTAACGGTGTGAACATCGCTAAGCATAAATTTTTTCAAACAGCAAGGACAGGCGGGTAAATGATGAATGTGAACGTGGTCGGGTGTCGCAACCATTTTTAGCGTTTTACCTTTATGACCCAATTGACCGCCACTTTTTTGACCTTTAGATGGGGAAAAAGCGGGCTTTTTAGCTAAACCATCGGACGAAGGAGGTTTACTACTATTGCCACTGTTCATATTCAAACGGCTACGTAAGTCGGCATTTTCCACTTTTAATATCGCATTTTCAGTTCGGAGTGCAGCAAGCAATGAATCAGACTGGTCAAGGCGAGATAAAAGCGAAATTACTAAGTCTTTTAATGACTCTATGTCGTTGGGTATCACCAAAATAAAGAGCGTTATGAAATGAATCAATAAAACAAAAATTAATAAAAAAAGATTTTAACAAAATTGCCTATTTAAAATGGGCTAAGTAATTACTTTTTAATTTTTAATTCCTCTTTTACCGACTTATTCCGCCACCAATTTGCCAATAAAGACCCCGAAATCGTCATCCACGGCGCTGCAATAGCCGATGCCAACCCGACGGTTGCCACCTTGCCCATTTGTATCGCAATACCCGAAGCCAATCCTGCATTTTGCATACCGACTTCAAGCGAAATCGTCCGACAGGTTGCCTCATCCAGTTTTAGCAATCTGCCACTCCAATAACCCAAAAGAT
>JAYTMW010000150.1:0-6373 GCA_043728105.1 Saprospiraceae bacterium
CCAATAATCGCCCCTGCGCCAATTTGACAATTTTTGCCAATCACCGTGTAATCGTGAATGACCGCATTCGCTTGTATATACGTGCCTACACCTATGCGAACGTGATTGCCAATGACCACGTTGGGCTCTAAAATAACCGAAGGATGCACCACTGACGAATCCGCCACTTCAATGCTCAACGGGTCAAACGGGCGGTGTTCTCGAACAATGCCATCATAGACTTCAAAGGGATTTGGATGCACCAACACGACTTTTCCTTCGGGTATAACTTCTACTTTTTCATTCAGAATGATAAAAGTAGCTTTTGATTTTAAGGCTTTATCAAAATATTTTTT
Source organism: Saprospiraceae bacterium (assembly GCA_043728105.1). GTDB lineage: Bacteria > Bacteroidota > Bacteroidia > Chitinophagales > Saprospiraceae > JAAFJT01. Next base: position 336 of record JAYTMW010000150.1, read on the forward strand.
GACATCAGAAAAAGTTATATCATCTTCTTTTACCTGATGTATCTCATTGATTCCCAACACGTTAAGTGACGCATCACCTAATATTTCTGCATTATACTTTGCCGCTATTTCTTTTATCGGAATCGGATTTGTAAACTTCATATTATGGATGCTGTTTATGTTTGGGTAAAAATAAAAAAGTATTGCGCACTAAACAGAAAATCTGTTACCAAAAAGTTAAAAACTATTAAATTAAAAAATTTTAGCCCATATTTGATTTTCATCCCCTATCGCCTTATTTTTTCATGCAATAACTTAAATCTTATGCTTATGTCAACAATTTACAAAATATCCTTTCTTGTTCTTTTGTTCTCTTTTATTGGTTTTTCAAGTTGCGTAGTCAATCACATTGGTAATGCAGGGCAAAATATACCGCCTTTGGGAACTAATTATAAAATTCTCGGCGTTGCACAAGGCAAGGCTTCTTCAACCCGCTTTTTGGGTATTGAAACGCAGAACCGAAACGCCCTCACGAGTGAAGCCATGCAAAACATGATTTTGAAATACCCCCTCAGTAAAGGGCAGACTTACAGTTTTTTGAATGTGGATTCTCGAAATGAATCTTTTTTCTTATTCAACAAAACGACGATTAATGTTACATCCTTTTTGATTGAGGCGGCTGATTCAATGACGAATGATAGAGAGATTATTGAGTTGTTTAACAATCAAAAAAAATTTGGGGATAGTCGGAAATTCCCTATTGGCTCACGGGTTTATTTTATTGAAAATGATAAGATTAGGGAAGGTTTAGTAAAACAACATACAGCATTAGGAGAAGCTCTAATTGTGTATGTCTCTGGCTCGGGCAAGGCACAAATTATAAAGTCTTTTGACAATTTGTTTCCTACAACCAAAAGTTTTAATGAAACATTAAAGTCAAATATTTCGATGATTCAAGTTTTGAAAGATTCGATATTAAAGGTGGAAGAGATAAATTTTCTGGAAAGTAAGAAAAAAGAACAAAACAGTAGCTCGTTCAAAATTGGCGATAAGGTTTATTTTCAAACAAAAAAAGGTAAGACGCTCGGCGAAGTGACTAAAATAGAGGGCGACAACATTTATATTCAATATGCGGAGAGCAAAAGTGTGTCGAGAGAAGTTATGATTTCACGCTCAAAAGTAGTTTTGGTAAAAGAGTGATGAAGGTAAAAAAAATGACGCAAGTTAGAAACTTGCGTCATTTTTTTATTTATAAAATATTGATAATCAATGAATTGTGTTTTTCGGCGGGTAAATTCGCCGATACATACCCCCTCAGTATTTTCCCCGAAAAAACTACATTTTCACCAACTTCCCCACCAAACGTTGCGTCTCATTTTGAATCCGATAGAAGTAAACACCTGATGACAAATTGGGTAATTGAATCGTAATATTGTTTCTAAAATTGAAGATTTCCTTCTTAGAAACCACCACTTGACTACTCACATTCACGATTTCTACTTGCGTCAAACCCTCGACCCCCTCAGTATAAACGTTGATTTCAGAGCCAAAAGGGTTAGGTGAAACTTTTACAATTTTCTCAATCGAATTATTGGAAACGCCCGTTGCATATTTAAAATTAAGGGCTTGTTTGACCGCTTCCAAAACATCAATGCGCCCAAAACCGTAAGTATTGTTAGGAATACTGGTGCCGAGAATGCTGCCACAATTTTGAGTCGTCGTCATTTGACGTGTCGTGCGTTCCAAAATGCGCTCAATGGTATCCACTTGACCCGCCAATTTTGGATTTGCCGAAATCATCAATGCCACCGCACCCGCCACGTGTGGGCCTGCCATGCTCGTGCCATTGAAATTTGCGTATCGTCCACCCGGAATGCTCGATTTTACATTCACACCCGGCGCACTCACGTTGGGTTTCAAACGATTGCTACCGTCAATAGTCACAGGGCCACGGCTACTGAAGCCCGCAATAGTATCGTCAGAACGGGTTGCACCAATTGAAAATGCCTTTGAAAAAAACGCTGGCGGCCCTTGATTGACCGAGGAACAATTTGATCCAGAGTTGCCCGCCGACACAACCACTACGATGCCCGCCGCTCGACAAGCATTTAGGGCAGTTTCCAAAATGGCAAAATTTGACGCATTACAGCCTTCTTCGGGCGCACAATACCACGAATTATTCATCACATGGGGTGCTTTTCGAGGGTTCGGAAGCTTGTTCGTAGAGTCAGTGGGTGCTAAAAACCATTGAAAACACTCGGTGTAACTGTATAATGTCCCATTGCCTTTATCCATGTTGCGAGAGGCTATCCATTGAGCATCAGGCGCAACACCAATCGCAATAGTATCATCTCGACCGACCATTGTGCCCATCGTGTGTGTGCCGTGACTGTTGTCGTCGCAAGGTTTTTTTGAGTTAAAGCCGCATGGATTTGCCTGTTGTGCGACGGGTAAAGTTGTGTCAGGACGGTGAATAGCATCGTACCAATTATAGTTATGGTCAACCTGTCCCGTTGTTGCATTGTAGCCTCGATATTTTTTCTTGATGGCGGGGTGTTCCCAATCGTATCCCGTGTCTTGACCACCCACAATCACACCTTGACCCGTGTAGCCCAAGGCCCAAACGGCATCGGCTTTTATGGCTTTTATGCCCCAAGTTATGTCCAATGCACCTCTTGTTTTGAGCGTATTATCTTCTTTCAAATCAGCCGCATCCACTTCGGGCAAATTTAAACGAGACGACGGGTTGCTCACAATTTGAGCCACATCATTGCGCTCGGCAATTTGCGTGATTAGTTGCTCATCAGCCGTTAAAAAAACGCCATTAAATATCCAAAATGATTGAAAATCAACCTTTTGTGCTTTAAGAAAAATTTGAATATTACTTTGCGAGCGTTGAGACACCCCCCTCAGTATTTGGAACACAAAATCACCTTTTTGCTCTTTTGTTTCCAAAAGAGAAGCCTTACTTAAGTCGGCTTGCTCTTGCATGACTACAAAAATCTCGGCTTTATTGCCCTTCATTTTGCCAAATACTGAGGGGTCTATTTTTTTATTTTGCGCAAGCAAAAAATGGGTATTAACAATTGAAAAAATGAAAACCAAAGCGAGCGTCTTCAAAATGCTATTTATCATGTGATTTATTTTTTTGTAAAAATGAGTAATTTTAATTTTTAGTAATATGTTTTTCAAGCGAAAAGCGAACCAATCTCCCTGCAAAGCTATGCAAAACTGATTTTAATTGATGGAATTAAGCAAATTTTTATCACATTAAATACCCCGTCCGTATTGGATATTTTTTTTTAAGGTATTTAAGAAAAACGAAGAGGTAGTTTCCCCCCAGCTTCGATTGAGCATATCAAGTAATTGGAAGGTTTGGGTTTTGTTAGTTGGTTTGACTCAGTTACCAAACATTACGCAAAGGTGCAGTGCACCGCAATATTTGTAGTAATTGATAGGGTCAATGTTCAGAAGGTGCAGCGCACCGCAATATTTGCAGTAATTGATAGAGACGATGTTCAGAAGGTGCAGCGCACCGCAACATTTGTAGTAATTGGTAGGGATTTTCGACATTTATTTCGCATTTTGCTACAAATATTGCGGTGCTCTGCACCTTTTGAACATCGTCTCTATCAATCGCTACAAATATTGCGGTGCTCTGCACCTTTTGAACATCGTCTCTATCAATTACTACAAATATTGCGGGGCTCTGCACCTTTTGAACATCGTCTCTATCAATTGCTACAAATATTGCGGTGCTCTGCACTTTTTGAACATTGTCTCTATCAATTCCTACAAATGTTGCGGTGCTCTGCACCTTTTGAACATTGTTCCTATCAATCGCTACAAATATTGCGGTGCTCTGCACCTTTTGAACATTGTTCCTATCAATCGCTACAAATGTTGCGGTGCTCTGCACCTTTTGAACATCGTTCCTATCAATCGCTACAAATGTTGCGGTGCTCTGCACCTTTTGAACATTGTCTCTATCAATTACTACAAATATTGGGGTGCGCTGAACCTTTGCGTAATATTTAGTAACTGATGCCAAACCAACGCACAAACCCCAAACCTTCCAATTACTTGACATGCTCAATCGAAGTAGGGGGGGAACTACCTCTTTCTTATTTTCATAAAAAAAAATATCCAATATGGGTGCAGCGTTAAATGTGATTCTTTAAATTTTTGTCGTTATTTAGCGTCTCAAAATGGGTGTATGATGTTTGATGTGCGGTGCGCAAAAAACGCTACATTATTTCAAGATTTCAGATAAAATACTGAGGGGGCACGTACATCGTACATCAAACATCGTACATTTATATTATGGACTCAAACATCATCAAACATCTTTCGCAAGACTCTAAATTAGCGACGATAATTCCGCAAGTAACGTTGCCTCCCGTGGATGCGCACAACGATATTTATCTCGATTTGCTCGATTCTATCGTGTCGCAACAACTTTCGGTGAAGGCGGCAGGGACTATTTTCAACCGTTTTATCGAGCTTTTTGACGGCAATCCTACGCCGCACCGCATTCTCGAAATGGATGTGGAAGCTATGCGAGGTTGTGGGCTTTCGTACCAAAAGGCAGGATATATTAAAAATGTAGCTACGTATTGGATTGAAAATAAAGAAGTTATGAACGATTGGCTCTCCATGACCGACGATGACATCATCGAAAGACTCACCACCATAAAAGGCGTGGGCAAATGGACGGTGCAAATGATTTTGATGTTTCGACTCAACCGCCTCGACGTTTTTCCCGTCGATGATTTGGGTATTCGGCAAGGCATGGTTTTGCTCTACGGCATCGAAGAAACAGGTAAAGCCGTTTTGAAAAAAATGCACGAATTGGCGGAGCCGTGGCGACCATATCGCTCCGTGGCATGTCGGTATATTTGGCGTTATAAAGATACGGTGAAAGCAATGTAGCGGCGATTTTAACCGCCGAAAGTATTGATAATCAATCACTTATAGCCCTCGGCGGATAAATCCGCCGCTACAAAAATGCCAATGAAAAGACTAATTGGAAACTACACAGGCGCACAACACGGCGCACTCATCATCGCCATCGGAGCCATGCACGGCAACGAACCTGCGGGCGTGCAAGCCTTACAAACCTTGTTTCAAATGCTCGAAAATGAACCTTTACACAATCCTACATTTAGTTTTAAAGGAAAAATAATTGGTCTTATTGGCAATGTGCAAGCCTACGAGCGCAAGGTTCGCTATGTTGAAAAGGACTTAAACAGGCAGTTTTTATTGGAAAACATTGAAAAAATAAAAAAGGGGGCCCCTCAGTATTTTGAGGATGAAAAGACAAATTTTGAAGATTTTGAACTCGCAGAATTGCTACAAACCATTGAAAATGAAATCAGTACATATAAGCCTAAACGATTAATTGTATTGGACTTGCATACCACTTCTGCCGATGGTGGTATTTTTACAATCGTGGCAGAAGATGCAGAAAGTATCGCCGTGGCCTCTGAATTACATGCGCCCGTTGTGAAAGGTTTTGTGCAAGGCGTAGGCGGCACCACCATTCATTATTTCAAGACAGAAAATATGGGTGTGCCGACAATAGCTTTAAGTTTTGAAGCGGGGCAACACGATGATCCACTTTCCGAAAAGCGGGCAATCGCATGGCTCGTGAATGCCTTACGTGCGACCGATTGTGTGCAATCCGAAGACGTGGAGACCCGACATGAAGAAATACTGAGGGGGTACTCTGATAAGTTGCCAAAAGTGGTACAACTCATTGGTAGTCATAAAATTACGCATGAAGATAATTTTAAAATGATGCCAAATTACAAGAATTTTCAGCCCGTAAAAAAAGGTGAAAATTTGGCAACGGATAAAAAAGGATATATTAAAGCACACGAAGATTGCCTGATTTTGATGCCGCTTTATCAAGCGCAAGGGAATGACGGATTTTTTTTGGTAAAAGAGGTTATGTAGCGGCGGATTTATCCGACCTGTGCGATTAAAAACGCTTGGACACATCTATCATCTTGAAACCACCGATTTTAATCGGTGGGCAAGCTCAAAGCACGGAACAC
>JAYTMW010000151.1:0-7042 GCA_043728105.1 Saprospiraceae bacterium
ACTTTTCGTTGCGCATCGCCCATATCTGAATACACGATATGACGCACCACGGGCGGCAAATCTTTCGCTACTTCTTCCTTGGTTCGCCGCAATAAATACGGTTTCACTAAGTTACGAAGGAGTTCTTTCTGGGCTTCACTTTGTTCTTTTTCGATGGGTTTTATAAAGCCTTTATCAAAAAAAGAGAAGCCGCCCAACAAGCCTGGGTTGATAAATTCCATTTGCGACCAAAGATCTGCCAACGAGTTCTCGATGGGCGTGCCACTCAACGAAATTTTGTGTTTTGCGGGCAATCGATTCACTGCCTTGAAGGCATCACTTTCTTTGTTTTTGATGTATTGGCTTTCGTCCAAAATAATGTATTCCCACTCAAGTTTTTCCAATAAAGCCACGTCTTTTGAAACTGTTTGGTAGGTCGTTAAAACCACATCGAAGCGGCGAATAATCCGTATATCTTTGTTTCGGCTTGCGCCAATATGACAATTGACGTTGATGCCATAAGTAAATTTTTTCCACTCTGATTCCCAATTATAAACCAACGATGCGGGTACAACAATGAGGGCTTGCAAAGGCTTCAAAAAATCATCTTTGGGCGGAGCATCAAACATACTCACTTGCACACCGAATGTTGTGGTTTCCTCTACTGTTGTGTCTTCTTTTTTATGCTCTTTCGCATAAAGCAATGTAGCAATGGTTTGCAAGGTTTTTCCCAGACCCATATCATCCGCCAAACATGCGCCCAAATTGTTGTGATAATGCGATAAGAGCCATTGGACACCTTCTATTTGATAGGGACGTAAATCTGCCTTCAAATACTGAGGGGGTGTCCACGTAACTTGTTTATTATCAACGTTTTGTGTCGAAATCAATAAAGTATTATCCAGCAAAGCGGGTGCTTGGCTTTTGGCAATTTTGATTGTATTTGCTTGGGTTTTTCCAAATTGAGCAACGCCTTTATACGTTTCTAACCATTCTTCTGGGATGATAAAATAGGTATTATCAGGCAATAGAAAGTAAGGATTTTGGTCTCTAATATGGGGAATTAATTGCACAAAAGGTATCAAAAATGCGCCCAAAACAACATCTCCTTTCAAATCAAACCAATCATTTTCTTGGGTAGTTTTGAGGTTTAATTGTGGTTTTATGAGTGCTATATTTTTGTTTTCTAAATGAATTTTTTCAACATTAAAACCTTTCAATAGCAACGTATTTTGATGTGTAATGAACCAATCTATGATAGGTGAAATTGAGCTATTTTTTTCTGCATTGAGCGAAAAATAGTTGGATTCTTGGTTCGATAAATTGAGTGCATTGAGTTCTTGAATAAAAATCTTTTCAGCTTCTAAATTGCGTTTTACGTGATGAATGACGACTTGTTCTTTTTCATCAAAATCTAAAAAAGATTTTTGCAAACGGGCTTCTTTCCAATTAAAATTTATTTTACCGTAATCAAAAACCATAGCAATGCCGTAGGTTTTTGAAATAAAATTATGGACAATGCTCAATGTTGCTTTTTGAACAATATTATAAGGCTTAATACTGAAACCGTGGTGTTCAAAATCCACTTTTTCAACCAACGGCAGGATGACTTTTTGGCAATATTCTTTCAATTTATTTTGCGGAATCACCACTTCATCTTTCGTAAAAAACGGTTTCAAACGTCCGCTATTGATGCCCTCGATGTGGTAAAGTTGTTGGTCACGGACAATCCAAGCGGGTTCGTTACAGACCAACGTGCAGGGCTTTTCTTGTATCCGCCACGTCTCATTGTTTTCTTTCATCCGAAGCCGATAAATCAAGCCTTCGGCGGTTTGTTCAAAATAAATTTGAGGCTGTAAAATAGTAGAATTGGGCGTTAATTGAGTCAAATGGGCAAGTACTTTGCACTCAATATCCAAGCAAATAGGCAATTTTTCGTGGAGTATTGTTTGCAAGAAATCGCCCAAATGCCGATGCAAAAATTCAGCCATTTTGCTTGAAACGATAGGGTCTGAAAGCAAAAGTGTAAGTAAAATCGTTTTTTTAGGGTTAACGTTATACTTTTTCTCTAAATTTTTTGGCGCAAGCAAATCAACAATATCCAATAGTTTTTTTGCCGTGGGTGTCAGTTCTATCTGAAATTCTGATAAATTATCTGTAGTTGCTTTTTTCTGAATATAAGACAAAATACCCGCATCATCGAGCTTCACAATATGGGCAGACGGAAGATACAAACCATTTGAAAATGCGTTCAAACTGTAAGCAATTGTATATTTCATAGCATGTTTTAGAATTAGAAGATTACAAAATTACAAGATTACTCATTACCTATTACCCATTAAAAGATTACCCATTAACAACCCATTCCTGTAAATCAGGTTCAACATAAAGCCATTTAACTTCTGGACATTCCTTTCTCAAAGACGCTTCAAACTCGTTTATCAAATGACTTACATCTAAGGCTGTAAGGTGCGGTTCACATTTTATTTTCACGCACACAATCACCTCACCTGGCCCCTGTTGAATGGTGATACAATTGATTAATTTGTTGATAAGCGGATGCTCCAAAGCGATTTTTTCAGCCATGCTATTGATGATTGGGTCGGCACTCTCCCCTATCAAAAGTGATTTTACTTTTACACTTAAAAAGATAGCAACGCCTATCAAAACGATGCCAATAAGCAACGAACCTATTGCATCATAACGTCCGTCGTTGGTGTAATATGACGTTAGCATGAACACCAGAGCCAAAATTAAACCCAAAACTGCCGCCGAGTTTTCACCAAAAATGACGATTAAATCACTGTCTTTTGTCTCATAAAGATATTTGAAAAAACCTGTTTTACCACGTCTTTTATTCATTTCCACCACGTTAGAATAAGCCGCATAGCCTTCCAAAAGTATAGAAAATATCAAAACGCCAATGCCCCATTCTATGTTTTCAACGGGTTCGGGGTGACTATATTTATGTACGCCTTCATAAACCGAAAACATGCCGCCAACAGAAAAAAGCAACATCGCTACCATAAACGACCAAAAATAAACAGAACGACCATAACCCAATGGATGTTTGACATCGGGTAGGCGTTGTGCTTGTTTCACACCCATGTATAGGAGGGCTTGGTTGGCGCAATCTGCAAAAGAGTGGATTGTTTCTGCCAACATGGCTCCCGAGTGGGTCATAAAAGCCGCAAAACCTTTGCAAACAGTTATCAATAAGTTCACTACGAGGCTTTGAATGATATGCCCCGTGCCGTGATTGTTTCCTTTATTTTCTGAACTCATAGAAAGTTGTTTTTTTATTTTGAGTTGCAAATTTAAACGAGTCGTTGATATTAATTCATGTTTTTGAAATCATTTTTAAAATCTTTTGTAGCGGCGGTTTTAACCGCCGAATAACATAAACCATTGATTATCAACGCTTTCGGCTGATTAATGCGCCGCTAAAAAGCATACCCCCCTCAGTATTTTGGGTAAAAAAAATGTCATAATCAATAAAACACTTGACTAAATGAACATCTGTTCATACATTTGTATCATCATTTATTTATCGAAAGGAATTATTCATTACAAATTATCCATTATCAACTAATTCATGGCAGTTTTACCTTACAAAATTAACAAAGAAAAATTAGAAAAAGCGGCATACATCCTTAAAACGGTGGCACATCCGACTCGTTTAGCCATCGTGGATTTGTTGAATATAAACCCACGATTGAACGTCAATGACATCAGCGAAACGCTCGATGTGGAGCAATCTCTTTTGTCTCATCATCTTATCACAATGAAATTGAAAGGTATTTTGAGGTCTGAAAAAGAAGGTCAAAATGTCTATTATTCGTTGAAAGAAAGAGACGTATTGAAATTGATTGATTGTATTGAGCATTGTGATTGTGTTATGTGATTGCTTATCAATCGTTTTTCTTGTCAACTTGCATGAGTGAGTGTTCATGTATTTATATTTTGAAATAAGATTATTTGTACCTCTTGTAGAAACGGATTCATCCACCGAATGTCACGTAAAGCATTGATAATCAATACATTCGGCGGATAAAACCGCCGCTACAACGTGTTTCAAAACCAAATTAATCCGCTATCAAATATCCATTATCAACTACTTTATGACAGCATATATCGGTTATTTTTCTTCCATTTTAATAGGTGTTTCGTTGGGCTTAATTGGCGGCGGTGGCAGCATTTTGACCTTGCCTGTTTTGGTTTATTTATTTTCCGTGGATGCGGTGATGGCAACGGCATATTCGCTTTTCATCGTTGGTTTCACGAGTGCCGTGGGTTCAATCAATTACTTCAGAAATGGTTTGGTGAATGTGAAAACAGCGGTCGTTTTTGGGATTCCGTCCATTATTGCGGTATTTTTTACAAGAGCGTACATCGTGCCTGCCATTCCAAAAATAATATTCGCAAGAGATAATTTCATTTTAACTAAAAGCCTTTTGATGCTCTTATTGTTCGCCATTTTGATGATTGCGGCTTCATATAGCATGATAAAAAAGAATAAAACGACGATTGAAACCGTATCAACGCCACAAATTTTCAATTATCCACTCATTATTTTGGAAGGTGCAATTGTCGGTTTGCTCACAGGATTAGTGGGTGCGGGTGGTGGTTTTTTGATTATTCCCGCTTTGGTTATCCTCTCAAAACTGCCGATGAAGGAAGCGATTGGTACTTCTTTGGTCATCATTGCCGCCAAATCACTCATTGGTTTTTTGGGAGAAAGTGCAGAAACAAGTATTGATTGGACACTTCTTGGCATCGTAACAAGCCTTGCCGTTTTAGGTGTTTTTATTGGCATGGCGTTGTCAAAAAAGATAGACGGCGCAAAATTAAAACCCGCTTTTGGGTGGTTTATTTTAGTCATGGGATTGTATATAATTATTAAAGAAACACTGTTTTCGTAGTTGGATTTAGAACACGAATTACACGAATAAAACGAATAGAAATCATTACATCTAAATTAGAAAAATTCGATTTTTTATTAGTGCAATTTGTGTTAAAAATCTAATTTAAAACACAATATAAAAATTCACATAAAACATTGATTATCAGTAAGTTATATATTGTTTGGAAAATAAAAAAATTAAAAATTAATACCCATATATTAGACATAAATAATGGCTTCAATTTCAATTATAAATACCAATTAATTATCAAACAATTTCTATTTAAAAACGCATGAAATTAGTTCTACTTTGGCACTCTACAACATGAGATTTTTACTCACTGTTTTTACTGCGTAAAAAGGCGTACTAAAGGGGAGTTTTTTTCGGATTGATTGATTTTTTAAAAAGAAAAATTGAAAATTTTTCTTTTTAAAAAATCAATCAATCCATTTAGTCCTTTTTCTGTTTTAGAGTGCCAAAGTAGAATTAGTTGCCAAAATTTAATTTATCGCATTCCAATTTTTAATTTTCAATTCCTAATTTAGAATAAAATGACAGTAGAACAAATTTACACAGGTTGCCTTGCACAGGGTGCATATTACATTGAATCTGACGGAGAAGCGGCAATCATCGACCCTTTACGTGAAGTCATGCCTTACATCAAAAAAGCGGAAAAAGCGGGGGCAAAAATCAAGTACGTTTTTGAGACGCATTTCCACGCTGATTTTGTGAGTGGACATATAGATTTGGCAGCAAAAACAGGCGCAAAAATCGTGTTTGGGTCAAAGGCTGCCACTGATTTTGAGAGCGTAAAAGCGGAAGACGGAGATGAATTTAAAGTCGGCAAATATACGATAAAAGCATTACACACTCCAGGTCATACTATTGAATCAACATGCTATCTTTTATTGGATGAAAACGGTCGTGAACGCTTTGTTTTCACGGGCGATACCTTGTTTATCGGTGATGTCGGTCGCCCCGATTTGTCTCAAAAAACAAGCCTGACAAAAGAAGATTTAGCAGGTATGCTTTATGAATCTTTGAACACAAAAATCAAAACTTTGCCTGATGATGTCATTGTTTATCCTGCACATGGCGCAGGTTCGGCATGTGGTAAAAATATGTCAAAAGAGACTTTTGATACCATTGGACATCAAAAACAAGTCAATTACGCCTTGTTAGCGACCACAAAAGATCAATTTGTGAAAGAAGTGACGACGGGTTTGGCAACGGCCCCTCAGTATTTTCCGAAAAATGTTCAGATGAATAAGCATGGATACACGCCTATTGATACAGTGATGAAAAGAGGTAACCACGCCCTCGACCCAACGGCTTTTGAGTTGGAAGCAGAGGCAAATGATGCCTTGGTTTTAGATACTCGTAACGCCGAAGAATTTTCAAAAGGGTTCATTCCAAACAGCATCAATATTGGTTTGGGTGGTCAATTTGCGCCTTGGGTTGGTGAAATGATTACGGACATCAAACAGCCTATTTTAATCGTTGCACCCGAAGGTCAAGAGGAAGAAACCCTCACTCGTTTATCGAGAGTTGGCTACGACGGCACGATTGGTTTTCTTGAAGGCGGTTTTGCAGCTTGGAAGGCATCAGGTAAAGATATTGACACCGTAAATCGCATCACTCCCAATCAATTTGCCAAAGATTGGCATAAAGAAGACATCGTTTTCGACATCCGAAAAGAAGGAGAATACACCGCCGAACACGTTGAAGAGGCTTTTTTCAGACCCCTCAGTAAAATCAATGAATGGATTGGTTTGATTGATAAAACAAAGCCGTTTAAGATGTATTGTGGCAGTGGTTATCGTTCTATGATTGCGGCATCAATTTTGAAGGCTCGTGGATATGATAATTTTATAGAAGTAGCGGGTGGTTTTGGTGCAATTTCAAAAACAGATTTGCCAAAGACTGATTTCGTTTGCCAAACAAAAACGGCTATTTCTTGATTTTAATAATTGTATGTTTAGCATGTTGTAGCGGCTGATTTATCTGCCGAATATATTGATTATCAATACTTTACGTAATATACGGAAGATATATTCGCCGCTACAAAATGTTAACTAATTTTCATCCTCTCAATAAAAAAGCATGATAGATTTTATTAAAAACCCATGGCATTGGTCAATTGCAGGCTTGCTGATTGG